>NZ_LWGG01000195.1:0-910 GCF_001635365.1 Oleiphilus sp. HI0128
GTAAGTTATGATGCAGTATCTAAAAAAATATCGTTCCGTCTTCCTCGCGCTTATCGTCGCGCTTGGCCTGATTTCTTGGCTCTACGATAACGCACCCGAGCCTGAGCAAAGTACTCAACAGAACCTGGCGCCAAGAGTTCCTTACACAGAGGTAATCGAAAGCAGCCAAGCGATTCCAATCTATAGTCGCGGTAGAGTATCTGCCTCAGAAGTTCGTCAGATTACCAATCAGGTACCCGGCCTGGTCAAACGTGTCAGCAAAGAGCTTAGTATAGGCGCAAGGGTCAAGCAGGGCGACATTCTCATTGAACTTGAACAACAGCCTTTTGTACTCGATATCGCACAAAAACAAGCTGAACTTGACCGAACTAAACTTGAATTAGTCAGAGTTAAAGCAAAGGCGGCTGTCGCACAAAAAGGCCTAAAACGAAACGCAACTGACTATGCGCGTCATATACCACAGGTGCGCCATGCCAGCAGTCAAGTTTCGGCCGCGGAAGCCGCCTTAGCTTATGCAAAACAACAACTCAAGAAGACTGTAATCAGAGCACCAATAGATGGCAAAGTCATTAAACTGAGTATTACTGAAGGCGAGTACATACTGGCTACCTCAAATGTTGCAACAATCTATGGGACTGACGAAGTTGAAGTCCGACTCCCGTTAAATGACCAGCAAATTGAAATTCTCGGTCTAAATCATAAAGGCTACTTGGGCAAAACAAGTAAACCTATTGCTAGCTTGAACAGCTATCAAAACCCGACAAAACAATGGCAAGGACTTATCGACCGAATTGAAGGGGAGCGCGATAGAAATCAGCTTCTTTATGTTATTGCGCAAGTTTCAAGCAATAACGCTTCAAACAAATCTAGCAAGAGCTTACTACCAGGCTCCTTTGTTGAAGCAAGGATC
>NZ_LWGG01000196.1:0-607 GCF_001635365.1 Oleiphilus sp. HI0128
CGTCGGTGCTTATTGAGGTAGAACGAAGAGGTGCTGATTTTATGTATGGAGCAGAATTCTGCAACCGTTAACCCGCTCTCTTTTTGATAATCGAAGATACTTGGCCAGTCGTGTTTGGCTTTCTTGGTGTTCTTTTTAGTCATGTGCTAGTTCCTTGTGAATTTTGGAACTAGCGTAATTAATTGTTGGGTTTGGTATTATGTGTGCTTGGCTAGACGCTTACGATACTTCTATTGAAAAAGAGGTAACTATCACAGTACAAGGTAAAGGAAGTTTTGTTGCAAAGTCAGGTGAACCTCTGCTGAATAGTCTCGAACGTTATGGCCTAAGCACCGAGAATGCTTGCCGCTCTGGTGAGTGCAGTTTATGTCGCGTTAAGCTAATAAGCGGAGAAGTATTTAACCCTCATGAATCCAAGCTACGTAAATCAGATCGTAAATTTTCTTGGATTCATTCATGCGTTGCTTTTCCAACAAGCGATATAGAGATCTCTATATAAAGAAAACCCAAAAGCCAAATTAGGTACCGGTTAAGGTCTTCAAACTGGTACCTAATTTTAACTAGAGTTTGTCCTTCCCTACCCCATCAATGAATCAGATCAATTAAT
>NZ_LWGG01000197.1:0-583 GCF_001635365.1 Oleiphilus sp. HI0128
TGGTTGATGAGTACCCGGTATATCAACGTGCTCAAGACTTAAATTACGGTCAGTTACTGTTCCAGTACCATCAAGGAAATTTCTTTGAAGCTTTGAGCGCGCTAAATGTTGCCAAGCTCCGTTCCGGAATCCAGGGGCATGGCCAGCATCCCGAATTAGTGGAGGGGGGGCTGATGCTCTCTTACGGAATGGTCGAAGAGGCCAAACTAGTATTTGAGACGCTTCTAACCAAGCAAATTTCATTGAGCGATCGTAACCAGGCTTGGTACTACTTAGGTAAGGTCTTCTACCTTACCGCCGATGATAAGCGCTCTTCAGAAAGTTTTGACAAAGTACAGATGCAGCTTTTGCGAAAGGAAAAGCCTCATTTGTTCCATGAAATGCTCTATATGAAAGGACTATTGATCGGACGGGATCATAGTATCAAACAAGAAAATAAACCCCTTATGCTTGCAAGCTTGATTAGCCAGATTCCTCCTGGCAACTTATGGCGACAGTACCTTCAGTATAATGCCGCCGTTGGTGGACTAGCGGCAGCGTCTAATGCGAACTATGAAGTGGTTCGAAGTGTTGCTTTGCGAGA
>NZ_LWGG01000198.1:0-828 GCF_001635365.1 Oleiphilus sp. HI0128
TCGTGTCAAGGACCTAGAAGCCTCTCTGGACTTCTATTGCAATAAACTAGGGCTCGTTGAGATTAGTCGCAAAGACAGCGAGAAAGGCCGATTCACACTAGTATTTCTTGCGGCACCGGACGATGCTGATGAAGCGAGAATTATCAAAGCCCCTTGCCTGGAACTAACATACAATTGGGACACTGAAGACTACACCGGCGGTAGGAATTTCGGGCACCTGGCTTTTTCTGTCGACAATATCTATGAGCTATGTGAAAAACTACAGTCACAAGGATTAACGATCAACCGGCCTCCGAGAGACGGCTACATGGCCTTTATTCGTTCACCCGATGGCATATCAATCGAACTTCTACAAAAGGGCGATAACCTTGCACCTGAAGAGCCTTGGGTATCAATGACGAATACGGGGGAGTGGTAAAGAGTTTAAGGGCTGTAGGTCTTAATAATTTCTTTAACTCTTCCCTGCTGCTTCATCTTTCGCAAGTGATGATTAAATGCAGAGACAATTGCCTGATGATCAGCTAAAGACTTAACAATCGCCATGTGAAGCTCACGCTCAGTATAAGCGGGCTCTACAAATTTAAGCTGTTCGTTAAGCATCTTATTTTTCTGCATCAAGCGACTCAAAATCAAATGATCACCAATGCCGATATCTATCCGCCCCAGTGCCAGCATCTTTAACATGCTTAAGGCGTTTACCATTGGGGTTTTATTCAGCCCTGCAGCATTGTCGAAATTATGACCAAAACTCGCCCCCTTTCTTACTCCTATTTTTAAACCTTTTAGATCATCCAATTTCTGATATGAAATCACTTCGCTCTGATCAGA
>NZ_LWGG01000199.1:0-8664 GCF_001635365.1 Oleiphilus sp. HI0128
ATGTTATATATTCTTATGTTTCTGATAATGAGTAGTGGTTATCTTATTTCTACTGCTGACGGTCGAGGTGTAGGCGTGTTCGAGTTGTTTGATGTGCCAGCACTACCTTCTTTGATCGAGAACCAGGAAGATATAGCAGGCGAAATTCATTTTTATCTCGCCTGGACTTTGATTGTTTTGGTAATACTTCATGTGGCAGGTGCCTTAAAACACCATTTTATTGATAAAGATACAACCTTGGTCAAAATGTTACGGTCGGGGAAATAAGTCTCAAATCCAACTTAGGAGAATAATATGAAGAAGTTAATTTTATCTGGTCTATTGGCGCTTGGTACTCTTGGCCCAGTAGGTGTTGCGAATGCCGCTGATTATGCGATCGATGTAAAGGGCGCGCATGCATTTGTTTCCTTTAAGATAAAGCACTTGGGTTATAGCTGGCTTTTAGGGCGCTTTAATGAGTTTGACGGTAGTTTTTCTTATGATGCTGCAGCACCTGAAAAATCTTCAATTAATGTGACAATTCAAACTGATAGTATTGATTCCAATCATGCTGAACGTGATAAGCATTTAAAAAGTGATGACTTCCTAGATGTTAAGAAGTTTCCGCTTGCGACCTTTAAAAGTACGAACTTTAAGGCGATTGATGAAGATAGTGCGATAGTAACGGGGAATTTCGAGCTTCATGGGGTAAGTAAAAGTATTAGTTTCCCGGTTGAAAAGGTGGGTGAAGGGAAAGATCCTTGGGGTGGTTATCGAGCTGGGTTCACCGGTAAGACGAGCTTAAAGCTTGCTGATTACGGTATTACCCGTAACTTGGGCCCTGCTTCGACACACGTAGAAATTGAGCTGAACATCGAAGGTATTCGACAGTAGCCCCTAATTCAGGATAATTATTGTAACCGGCTAGTAAGTAATTACTCGCCGGTTTTTTCTTTAAATTCGCATAAGTCCTCAATTAAGCAGGCGCCGCATTTAGGTTTTCTGGCAACGCATGTGTAACGTCCGTGAAGAATAAGCCAGTGGTGAGCGTCTAATAAGAACTCTTTGGGAACAAATTTAAGAAGCTTCTTTTCAACTTCCAGTACATTCTTACCGGGTGCGATTTTTGTCCGATTGGACACTCTAAAAATATGCGTGTCGACGGCCATGGCAACTTGTTTAAATGCCGTGTTCAATACCACGTTTGCAGTTTTTCTTCCTACACCAGGCAAAGCCTCAAGCTCTTCTCTGGTTTGTGGGACCTCACTATTATGCTTATCTATCAGTATGTTGCATGTTTTAATGACGTTTTCTGCTTTTGCATTAAACAGGCCAATGGTTTTTATATAAGCCTTTAAGCCATCAAGGCCCAAGTCTCTAATTGTTTCGGGGGTATTGGCAATGGGAAACAGTTTATCGGTTGCTTTATTTACACCTTTGTCAGTTGCTTGGGCTGATAAGACGACAGCTATCAGTAACTCAAAAGGGGAGCTGTAGTTCAGCTCTGTCTCGGGGGATGGGTTTTCATTTCGTAAGCGTGTAAAAATTTCAGTGCGTTTGCTTTTATTCATAAGGTAGTAGCTAATATAGGCGGTAGGGAATGTTTACTTTTTGTGACTCTTTATGTATGAGGTTTGTATTTAAGATTTAATAGAGTATACTGCAGGCAGCCTAGAAAGCCCGGCTATTTTTTTATGTTCTGTGTTTAGACTTGCTAGTAATAGTGTTCAACCCGGTAAGCATAAGTTATATCCAGTTTTTCGGCGATTTTATGTTTTAGTTTTTTAGTCAGGATATGATTATGTCAGATAGAGTTACTGGTAAAGTTAAGTTTTTCAACGAATCTAAAGGTTTTGGTTTCATCGAGCAGGAAAATGGCCCAGACGTGTTTGTACACTTCAGCGCTATTCAATCTGATGGCTTCAAGACTCTTGCTGAAGGTCAGACTGTAGAATTTACAGTTGGTACTGGTCAGAAAGGTCCACAAGCTGAGAACGTTACTCCTATGTAATTTCTCTCGATGAGCATGCTACCCTCGTGGTATCAGCTTATTGAAAAAGAGCGCTTTTTAGCGCTCTTTTTTTTGCCTGTAAAAAATGCAGAGTGAGCAGTTCGCATGAGAGTGCTTGACGCCGAACTCCTAATAAACTCTTGGTTTAGCGTGAAATCGAGGGCTATGAGTGGTATCTTTTCGCTTTTATCGTGAAGGGAAGTAGGTATGAGCTCCAAACTGAGCGGCAAAAAGATATTACTTGGGATAACCGGCGGTATCGCAGCTTACAAATCTGCAGACCTGTGCAGGCAGCTCGTTAAGGCTGGCGCACAAGTACGTGTTGTGATGAGTAGGGGAGCTCAGCAATTTATTACCCCACTTAGCCTGCAGGCTTTGTCTGGTAACCCCGTCCAAACTGAACTGTTAGACTCCGATGCAGAAGCAGGAATGGGTCACATTGAACTGGCAAAATGGCCAGATCTTATCTTGGTTGCTCCAGCCACAGCTGACTTTTTAGCGAGATATGCTCAAGGTATGGCGGGCGACTTGCTTAATACTTTGCTGTTGGCTAGTACTGCTCAGGTATTCCTGGCGCCTGCAATGAATCAGGCTATGTGGTTGAACCCACTGACTCGGCGGAATATTTCTGAATTGACTAAAACTCTGGGGTCTGCAGTGACAATCCTGGGGCCAGCACAGGGAGAACAAGCCTGTGGGGATGTCGGTCCTGGCAGAATGTTAGAGCCCGCGGAGCTGTGTGAGTCGCTAGAGATATTAATTACTAAAGAACCATCTAGCTTATTGGCTGGGCGTAAGGTAGTGATCACTGCCGGACCAACACAGGAAGCGCTTGACCCGGTCCGCTATATTAGTAATCACAGCTCGGGGAAAATGGGCTATGCACTTGCTGAAAGTTGTGTTCGTGCAGGGGCAAAGGTTACCTTGGTTTCTGGCCCGACAAAACTTGACGCGCCCGATGGAGTTGAGCGTTTGAATGTATTGTCAGCAGTAGAAATGAGGGATACTGTTTTGGCACAGCTTGGCGGTTCAAATAATATTTTCATTGCGTGTGCAGCGGTGGCGGACTACAGGCCTCAGACGATACAAACAAAGAAAATAAAGAAGAAGCCTGATGAAGGCGAGTCGATGACTATTACCTTAGAGCAAAATCCGGATATTGTAGCGACAGTTTCCTCATTAAAGTCACGTCCTTTTACCGTTGGTTTTGCTGCAGAAACACATGATGTGTTGGATTATGCCAGAGACAAACTTAAGCGTAAGAACTTGGATATGATTATAGCGAATGATGTATCCAAGCCCGAGATAGGCTTTAACAGTGATCAGAATGAGGCATGGATAATTACTGCGCAAGATGAAAAGGCTTGCGCTAAGCAGTCCAAAGCCTCTTTAGCTGAAGAAATAGTAAAGGATATAGCAAAAAAAATGGATGGAAGCGCTTCTTAGCGAAACTCGCATATACAAAGCGAAAGAAGCATCTAAACTTATGTCGACAGTAAATAAATATTGAGAAGATCTGATAATGACGCGACAAACACTACAGGTAAAAATCTTGGATGAACGCTTGGGTTCAGAAATCCCCATGCCAGAATACGCAACTCAAGGCTCTGCTGGAATAGATTTAAGGGCTTGCTTAGATAAAAGCATAGAGCTGGCTCCTGGTGAAACCGTTTTGTTACCTACAGGGTTGTCTATTTATATCGAAGATCCGAATCTGGCTGCGATGATATTACCGCGATCCGGACTTGGGCATAAACATGGTATTGTTTTGGGCAACTTGGTAGGCCTGATCGACTCAGATTACCAAGGGCAGTTAATGGTTTCTTGCTGGAACCGGGGGAACTCAAACTTTGTTATTGAGGTTGGTGAACGCATTGCGCAGTTAGTGCTTGTGCCGGTTGTTCAGGCGCAATTTGAGGTTGTTGAAGAATTTACGGAAAGTGCTCGCGGTGAGGGCGGTTTTGGTTCGACTGGCAGAGCATAGTAACAATAGAGTGAGAGCTTGAGCATGTTCAAAAAGAAAGATACGG
This sequence comes from Oleiphilus sp. HI0128, assembly GCF_001635365.1. Taxonomy (NCBI): domain Bacteria; kingdom Pseudomonadati; phylum Pseudomonadota; class Gammaproteobacteria; order Oceanospirillales; family Oleiphilaceae; genus Oleiphilus; species Oleiphilus sp. HI0128. Next base: position 4,021 of record NZ_LWGG01000199.1, read on the forward strand.
TTGTCAAAGATAGCACTAAAGAAGAGGCGGCAGCCAAGAAGCCTGCGAAGAAAGTCAAATCTTCAAAGAAAACAAAAGTAGGAAAAAGCCTGGTATCGTGGATATACCAACCGGCCTTACTTGTGTTGATAGGCTTGACTGTATCGTATTTTTTAATTGACCAGTTCTCGCTACGTCAAAATGAAATTGCATTTAATGCAGAGGTAGATCAACAGCGTCTAGACTCTCTGGCTCAAAGTTTTAATGCTTACATAGATGCGAAAAAGCGAAGTGTAGCCAATATATCTTTACAAGATTCTGGCGAAGAAGGCTTATCAAGTCGTCAACTTAAGAGCTTTTGGGCAGAGCTTGATGCTGTTTATCAGGTGCCTAGTTCCAAGCTAGAAAGTTTGCGACAAAATAACCCAGCGCTTTCTTTTGCCAGTATCGACTTGCTGAGGCGTTCGCTAAAGAAAGAGAGCTTATTAATAGAACCCTTCTTTAACGAAGGTGTTTGGTATATTCAGTTTGCAAGCCCTGTAAAACAACGTGAATCACAAGCGTTGTCTGGTGATATTATGCTGGCTATATTTCAGTTGAATATCATCGAGTCAACTCTCAAGCAGAGTGAGGCGGCAAGTGCTGGTGAGGTGGCTTTGGCATCTCAGTCCGGGCGAGCGATCTTATCCTTTGGAAAAGGCAACTCGGCAAATAAACTAAAGAGTGCTACCAGTGTGCCTGGCGTCACAATTACCTACGCTCCTGATGCTAGAAAGTCCTTACAGATTGACCGAATAATGGTGATGATTATTTTGCTTGGGGTAGGTGTTGTGCTAATTCTTGGGCTAGTGTTAATCGCTCGGATGAACATGCTAAGTGTTCGTAAAGATATTCTTCAAGTTAGTCAAATGGCAGCTGGGCTTGCTTCGGGTGGCAAAACTGGGCGTGCCTCCTTCTCCTTTGGAGAGTTCACAGCAATGTCGTCAGCTGTATCTGAACACATAAAGCACTTATCCGCGAGTGCGAAGAAGTCTGTGCAACAGACCGCTAATAAGCCAAAAGAAGAGCAGTCTAAAAAAACAGCTCCTGTTTCGAATGACGTAGAAGATGATGCGCCTCTGTTTGATGATGATTTGCTTGATTTGGATGTGTTAAATGATGCAGAAGGCTCTGGAGCGCTTGGTGATACAGATGATATGGTTTCGGAAGTGCAAGGTCTGGATATAGATATTCCCCAGACTATTTTCCGCGCCTATGATATCCGGGGTGTGGTTGACGAAACCTTAAACGAAGGGCTTGTAGAGTTAATAGGTAAAGCTATTGCAAGTGAGGCGCTTCTTCAAGGGCAAAACGCGATATGCGTCGGGTTTGATGGTCGTTATTCTAGCGTACCGTACTCGGATTCATTGATCCGCGGGATCTTGAGTACCGGCCTGGATGTCGTCAATGTTGGGCAGGTTCCCACGCCGGTTTTATATTTCTCTACGCACCACTTTAAAACAGGAAGTGGTGTGATGATTACAGGCAGTCATAATCCAGCTAATTATAACGGCCTTAAGATCATGCTTGATGGTAAAACCTTGGCTGGCGATGATATTCAAAAGCTCTACAACCGTATCTTGTTGCAGGACTTTGAGCATGGAGAAGGTTCATGTACAGATAGCGATGTGACCCAAGAGTACATGGACACAATTCTAAATGATATTGCTGTTGCTGCGCCTTTAAAAGTTGTATTGGATGCGGGTAACGGCGTGGGCGGGAAGGTTGCGCCACAACTAATTGAAGAACTTGGTTGTGAAGTTATTCCATTGCATTGTGAGGTTGATGGTAGTTTTCCTAATCATCACCCTGACCCTAGTAACCCAGACAATCTCAGAGACTTGATTGCCGCAGTGCAAGAGCATGATGCGGATATCGGTTTAGCCTTCGACGGCGATGCAGATCGTTTGGGCGTTGTAACCAATACAGGTAAGATTATTTGGCCTGATCGTTTGTTGATGTTGTTCGCCAAAGACGTTGTCTCCCGTAACCCGGGAGCAGATATCTTATTTGATGTTAAATGCTCTCGACGCCTTAATGGTTTGATTAGCAGTTATGGCGGTCGCCCGGTAATGTGGAAGAGCGGACACTCTTATATGAAAGCTAAAATGAGAGAAACCGGGGCATTACTTGCTGGTGAAATGAGTGGTCATGTATTCTTCAAAGAGCGTTGGTTTGGCTTCGATGACGGTCTCTATGCTGCCGCTCGTTTATTAGAAGTCTTGGGTATTGAAGATCGCTCTTCTGAAGAAGTATTTGCCGATTTTCCTGAAGACTTAAGTACGCCTGAGATAAATATCAGTGTGACAGATGAGTCTAAATTTATGATCGTTGAAAGTCTGTGTGCTTTGAAAGACCAGTTTGTTGGTGGAAATATTTCCACGATAGATGGTTTACGAGTCGAATACCCAAATGCCTGGGGTTTATGTCGTGCATCCAATACCACTCCCGTATTGGTTCTGAGGTTCGAGGCTGATAATGAGGCAGCTTTAGAAGAAGTGAAGTCGATATTTAGGACGCAGCTTCAGATAGTCGATCCATCAATTGAATGTAATTTTTAGGTCAACCATTCTGACCTTTATTGTTTGTTAGGAAAAATATGAGTTTAACAAGAGAATCTGCTGGCCAGGTGGCTTCAGTATTAAGCAAAGCACTGCCTTATATTCAGCGCTTTTCAGGTAAAACCTTGGTGATTAAGTATGGTGGCAACGCCATGGAGAACGAAGACTTAAAGAACAGCTTTGCAAGAGATGTTGTGTTGATGAAGTTGGTGGGCATCAATCCGATTGTTGTGCATGGGGGCGGCCCCCAAATAGGTGACTTGCTTGAGCGTTTGAATATTGAAAGCCACTTCGTTGATGGTATGCGTGTCACCGATAGCCAGACGATGGATGTGGTCGAGATGGTCTTGGGCGGAAAAGTGAATAAGGAAATTGTTGCTCTTATTAACAGCAATGGAGGTAAGGCAATAGGTCTTACAGGGAAGGATGCAAACCTGATCAAGGCAACTAAACTTCATGTCGATAAAATAACTCCAGAAGTTGATCGACCAGAAATTATAGATTACGGTCATGTTGGTCAGGTCAAGTCGGTCGATACCTCGGTTATTGATATGATGACCAAAAGTGATGTGATACCCGTTATTGCACCGATCGGAGTCGGTGAAGATGGGATGTCTTATAATATCAATGCTGACTTGGTTGCTGGAAAAGTAGCTGAGGCGGTAGCAGCAGAAAAACTTATTCTACTGACAAATATTTCTGGTCTGCAGGATAAATCGGGAGAGGTGTTAACAGGTTTATCAACTGCTCAGGTCGATGAGTTGATTGCTGATGGAACGATATACGGCGGTATGTTGCCGAAAATTAAGTGCGCTTTAGAGGCTGTGAAAAACGGAGTAAAGAGTTCGCACATTATTGACGGTCGAGTTAGCCACTCAACACTTTTGGAAATCTTTACAGATGAAGGTGTTGGAACGCTGATTACTAATGACTAGTACTTAGTGTGCTGAGCGGTCAGTAATTATGGCCGCTTGATTGTTTTAAATAAGCGTACTTGATGACTCTTTGCTGTCAGAACCTACATTTGAACCGCCCACAACTTTATTCTTTCCTGAACGTTTTGCCTCGTGCATGAACTTATCAGCTTTACGAATTAGCTGCTCTGCACTCTCTCCATACTTGTATACGGCGACACCGATCGAAGCTGTGACAGTTCCTAGTTCAATCTTTTCTGCGCTGTCTGATAAAGTTTGTTTCGATAAGCGCTCACGAATATTCTCAGCGACAATGTAAGCTCCTTCGCAGGCCGTTTCAGGCAGTAGAATTGCGAATTGTTCGCCAGCAAACCGAGCAACCGAGTCGCAGCCCTTAATGTTGTTTTTTAAGAGTGTCGCGACAAAACGAAGAACTTTGTCGCCAATTGTATGACCAAATTGTTCATTAAAACGCTTGAAATCATCCAGGTCGATTAACAGTAGGCATAATGGTTTCTTCTCGGCTTTGCTGGAAGAAATAAAGTTTTCTATCTCCATATCAAAGGCACGGCGATTGTTCACCTTTGTGAGGGAATCTGTTGTTGCTTCAGAGTTAAGCTTTGATACTTCGGCCCTGAGTTTTTTCATTTCAAGCGCCATGCTTTCAAGGGAAGTTTGCATACTCTGTGTAGCGCTTTCACGCTTCTTGGTTTCATCTAGCAGATGGCTAATGAGTGACTTTATATCACTGATGTCACTGGCACCTTCCATTTTCTCAGAAAACGACGATAAGGTCTGCGCGTAATCAGTTAGTCCGTGACCCTCCTTATTAACTTTGTTGAGAAAGTTATGAATAATTTCTTTAACACTATTGCTCAGCTTATTGACTGCAGCTTCGTGGGCGTCTGAAATATATTTCTCATAGAGTGATTGAAGGGTTTCCGTGGTATAGCTTGTCTTCTTAGCATCCAGTTCTTGAATTGCTTTGCTAAGTTCCGGGTTGTCACCCACGACGAACTCATACCAAATCGCATAATTATTAGGCGTAGTAGCGATATTTCGTTTGTTCATTTCCGGCAGCGTTTTTTTCAGAAGGTCTACTGCTCTGGATACATCATCTGAGTGCTTCATGGTAAGGGTCTAACTTCGAC
>NZ_LWGG01000200.1:0-1059 GCF_001635365.1 Oleiphilus sp. HI0128
TTTAGCCCTATTTTTTATGGGCTCGGTAATGCTGCCATTATTTTTTCCTGAAGGCACCAGCGTAGATAAATTACTTAGGGTGTGGATTGTTCTGATTCTATTTATGTCGGGCTATATGGCAGAAGTATTTAGGGGTGGCTTTCAAGCAATTCCCCAAGGGCAATACGAAGCCGCTGACTCGCTTGGCCTAAGTTATTGGCAGAAAACTTTGCTGATTATATTGCCCCAGGTGATCAAAGTATCGATGCCCAATATTCTTGCTACCTTCGTTATGCTATTCAAAAATACTACCTTCCTTTTGATCATCGGTATATTTGAAATGCTCAGTACCACTCAAACTGCTTTGAATAACTCAAACTGGTTAGGGGGACATGCAACGGAAGGCTACTTATTTGTCGCTATGGTCTTTTGGTGTTGCTGCTTTGGTATGTCAATGATCAGCAGTAATATCGAACGCAAGCTGGATACCAGCCATAATAATAAATAGCGCTGTCTACTACGGAGATTAATGATGAAAACAGATGTAAAAAGCCAAAACTCTGAGGTTCTGGGCAGTAAAGATAACGTTATTGAAATTAAAGATCTGAATAAATGGTATGGCAATTTCCATGTGCTCAAAGATATAAACTTAAGTGTCAAAAAGGGTGAACGAATTGTTATCTGTGGACCATCTGGTTCAGGTAAATCGACGATGATTCGTTGTATCAACCGACTGGAAGAGTTTCAAAGAGGGTCTTTGGTTGTGAATGGTGTTGAGATGATCGAAGACGTTAAGAATATCGAAGCGATCCGTCGTGAAGTCGGTATGGTTTTTCAGCACTTCAATCTGTTTCCCCATTTGAGCATTTTAGAAAACCTGACGCTTGGGCCAATTTGGGTACAGAAAAAACCCAAAGAGGAAGCCGAAGCGATTGCAATGAAGTATCTGGAGCGAGTGAAGATTCCAGACCAAGCACTTAAGTACCCGGGTCAGTTATCGGGTGGTCAGCAACAACGTGTAGCGATTGCACGATCTCTTTGTATGTCACCTCAAATCATGCTGTTCGATGAACCAACCTC
>NZ_LWGG01000201.1:0-873 GCF_001635365.1 Oleiphilus sp. HI0128
TCATTACCTTCTCAGCAGGTGATGGTTCATTTAAACGCGGTGTTTGGTGGTATAAGGCAAGGCAAATTGCATCTAACAGCGTAGATTTTCCGGCACCAGTAGGCCCAGTGATTGCAAATAAACCGTTGCTTGCGAAAGGCTCCTGAGTGAAGTCAATAAACCACTCCCCTCGTAGAGAGTTGATGTTCTTAAGGCGAATACTTAGTATTTTCATAACTGCAGCTCTAGAGCTTGTCTCCTTGCTCAGCTTGTAGCAGCGCCTCTTTAAACATCTGTTGCAGACGGCTTTTTAGTGCATCATCGATTCCATCTGGCTCTAATGACAGCCGTTTTTCAAAGACTTCGCTTGCTTTAAGCTCCTGTAAACGTTCGCTACTTTCGGCGACCAGGCTTAACCCTTTTCGATTTCTGCTGCGCTTCAAACAAAGCACTTCGATATTGCTATCGACCACTAACTCTTCGATGCGTTTCTGAAGGTCTTCAAGATAATCCTGTTCTTCAACTTCTACCTCAAGCCAAATAGTCTCACTAAGGTCACCATTGCTTTCTGAACAATAAGCACTGCCATCACGACCGCCCTTCAACTCTGAAAGTTTAGTGCTAATCTCCTCGAGGTTTCCTTTTATTTTGTACAGCTGCTGAAAAACCGGTACATCTATGGCATCCACCGTCACACCAGCCTCATCAAACTCTACCACTTGCACTGACTTTTTCTGGTTTAGCTCGTCAAAGCTAAGCGGAATTGGCGAACCACTATAGTAGATATTGCCATTGCCCTTAATTTGCTGCTGTTTATGGATATGTCCCAGGGCAATGTAATCTGCCGAGGGAAATGATGATGCTGAAAACGCCTCCAAGGTGCCGATATAAATA
>NZ_LWGG01000202.1:0-1111 GCF_001635365.1 Oleiphilus sp. HI0128
TCAAGGCATTCGCCTGTCTTAAGGTCAAAGTGCTGTTTGTATAGGGGAGAAGCAACCACGTACTTGCCGGTTAAATCTCCAACAATCCCGCGAGAAAGAACATTTGCCTTACCGCATGGGTCCCAGTTAGATATTGCGAAAATCTTTTCTTCGCTGCTCGGTATGTAGAAGATCGCAACTTGCTCATCGTTTACTAGCGCGCATACGCCTGAATTTTCTACAAGATCGTACTTCGTACAGATAACTTCATTAAGTGCCATTTTGATTTTCTCCTATCTGTGAGTACTGGATTAAGCTGACTTAGCGATTAATTTTGATTTTTCGTCTTCGCTAGCAGGTCTTACTTGACCACGCTCTTCAACGAAAACAACGTTACTATCTTCTTTATCAGAGTTAACAAATTGACGGAAGCGACGTAGTTTTGTTTCGTCTTCGACCGTAGTTTTCCATTCACACTGATAAGTATCGACAACGCTTTGCATCTGAGCTTCAAGTTCAGCTGCAATACCAAGGCTGTCTTCAATAATAACCTCACGAAGGTATTCGATACCGCCTTCAAGGTTGTCCATCCATACAGATGTTCTTTGTAAGCGGTCTGCTGTTTTGATGTAGAACATCAAGAAGCGATCAATATATTTAACTAGCGTTTCGGTACTGATATCGGTCGCAAACAGATCAGCATGTCGTGGCTTCATGCCGCCGTTTCCACAAAGGTAGAGGTTCCAGCCGTTTTCAGTTGCAATGATGCCAACATCTTTACTTTGCGCTTCTGCACACTCACGAGTACAGCCGGATACTGCCATTTTTAGCTTGTGCGGAGTACGCAAACCTTTGTATCGGTTTTCGATATCGATTGCTTGACCCACGCTATCCTGAACTCCGTAACGACACCAAGTTGATCCGACGCACGACTTAACGGTACGTAAGGACTTCCGTAGGCGTGACCCGTTTCAAGGCCTGCTGCAATTAGTTCACCCCAAATAGTGGGTAGGTCATTAAGTTTAGCGCCAAATAAGTCTATACGCTGCCCGCCCGTAATCTTTGTATAAAGTTTGTACTTTTGGCCTACTTGACCGATAGCGATCAGTTGCTCAGGCGTAATCTCACCACC
>NZ_LWGG01000203.1:0-848 GCF_001635365.1 Oleiphilus sp. HI0128
GTTTGTTGCCTTGGAGCACGCACTACATGAGCTGCGTTTGATAAAAAGTACCACCGAAATCAAGACGAGAAACAGGCTGCTGAAATATCTGCCCAAGCACATATTGAGGCAATGAAGGTTTGCCGCCCAGGTTTACATGAATATCACCTTGAGTCAGCGATGAGCAAGGTGTTTATGGATAATGGTGCTCGCTCTCAAGCATACCCAGCTATTGTTGGTTCAGGCGACAATGCCTGTATATTGCACTACATCGATAATAACGGCCCCTTGAATGACGGCGACCTTGTCTTGATTGATGCTGGTTGTGAATTGGATTGTTATGCCTCAGATATCACTCGGACCTTTCCGGTAAACGGAAAATTTTCTGACGAGCAAAGGGCAATTTATCAAATCGTCTTGGATGCTCAATTAGCCGCAATAAAAGCAGTGAAGCCCGGGAGTCACTGGAATCATCCTCATGAAGCCGCGGTCAAGGTAATTTGCCAGGGTTTGCTCGATCTGGGCTTGCTCAGTGGCGAGCTGGATGAAATTATCGAAGAGGAGCGTTATAAGCCTTTTTATATGCATCGAACAGGCCATTGGTTGGGCTTGGATGTTCATGATGTTGGTGAGTATAAAATCGACGGTGAATGGAGAGAGCTTGAGCCCGGTATGGTGATTACGGTTGAACCGGGTATTTATATCGCTCCCGGCAATAAAGAAGTGGCGAAAAAGTGGCGCGGCATTGGCATTCGTATAGAAGATGATGTTGCTGTTACCAAGAAGTCTCATCAGGTGCTATCTAAAGATGTCCCGAAAACGATTCATGATATTGAAGCCATTATGGCGCAGGCCTCGTCTTAGGGAGT
>NZ_LWGG01000204.1:0-1070 GCF_001635365.1 Oleiphilus sp. HI0128
TGCAAGTGTTTCGGGCGCCTTACTGCGATCAATAGTAGGCTCAAGTATTTCTAGCACTTTCTTTGGCTCATTCATTTTCAGATTCGTCGCCGCATAAATGTGACGCGTCATCTCATTTGCGACTTCCGGATCAACACTTTCTGAAAGGTATTTAGAGGCTGCGGTATTATCTCCTTCCAAATAGCTAATAATACCTAGTAGCTGAGTCGCTAGCTTGTATGAGGGATAATCATTTAATATCTCGATCAAAGTTGCTTTAGACGCATCCAATTCGCCTGCTTGCATTTTCTCGACCGCAAGCTGATATTTCTCTTTTACTTCATTTGAACCCGGGAAGGCTTCGGATAACAGTTTGGTGTAAATATAGGCTTCGTTAGAACGGCCTTGGCGAGTCAAAACATAAGATAGCCGTTCTAATACAACGGCTTTTTCCGGCTCAATAATATCTGTATTATCCATAGTAGAAAGCAAATCGGTCAGAATATCTTCGGCCTGTTCCAGGTTCTGTTCACCAATTGCAATACCAGCCAATAGAATTCTTGCTTTACTAAAAGCCTTGGCACCCTTAGGTATGGAATTAAGCAAGCCTTTCGATTCTTTTACCTGGTTAGATCTTACTAAAGCAGTTGCTTTTNCTAGGGTAGCGAGGTCATTCCCTGCCTCGTCATTAAGAATTTTCTGATAGGCATTGACTGCTTGTTCAAGCTCGTTCAAACCTAACAAGTTATGCGCACGAAGCATTTGAAGCTCAACGCTATTGCCACTTAAGTGCTCATCCAGAACAAGCTCAGCAGATAAGTACTTGTGCTTACCTTGATAAGACTCAACCAGTGCGACATAGTAACTTTCATCCTTGTCGGTACTCACCTGCTCCAATAAGCTAAGCGCCGCGTCATATTGCCCTAATTTAATCAACATCTCGGCATATTGAACAATTGAAGAGGCTTCGCCACCCGACTTCTTCACCGCATTTTTATATTCAATTGTCGCGGCTTTATATTGACCTTGCTCGGCATAAGCTTTAGCTCTCGCTAGATGATTCGCGTTAAGCTCTTTCTGATCAGTTTCTC
>NZ_LWGG01000205.1:0-907 GCF_001635365.1 Oleiphilus sp. HI0128
ATAACGGCCCTTGATGCAGGCGCTGACGACTATCTTGTCAAACCAGCCAGACCTGGAGAGTTAAAAGCTCGAGTCAACGCCTTAGCAAGACGCTCCGCAAACGAGGTAGAAGAGCAAGAGGAGATGGTTATTGGCCCTTATGTGATTAATCTGACTAAAAGAACCATCGTGTCTTTTGGTGAAGACGTGCCACTGACCGATAAAGATTTTGATTTAGCCGTCTTCATGTTTCAGAGCATTGGGCGCCTACTATCCAGAGACTACCTGTTGGAAAGGGTTTGGGGAATTTCTATCAACATCAATACTCGGACCGTCGATACGCATGTCAGTCGCTTAAGACGCAAATTGCATATCAAACCTGAGAACGGATTTCGCGTGAAAACAGTTTATCAACATGGGTACAGGCTGGAAAAAGTTGGCGACTAGAGATAAGGACAGCAGCTCTTAACCTGCTCTTGGCTAGAAGCTTTGATATTAATAATGTAGTGAGCATGATTTATTTATGAAATTTGGACGTATTGATATCCATAAACTAACGACGACAGTCATCAACTTCGTCATGCTCTTATGCCTTTCTTGTGCTATTTCTAGCGTCTTGCTAACTTCGGTATCGTTTGCTCAAACACCTCAGGTGGAAGAGTGGCACTACACGCTGCGCCCTGGCGACAACCTGCAAAAAGTCAGTCAAGGCCTTCTCAACAGACAGCACACCTGGACTGATTTAATACGTTATAACAAGATTGAACAGGTCTCGGCCCTGGCCCCTGGCTCAATTATTAAAATCCCTATGCACTGGCTAAAACATCAACCAAAACCGGCTGTTGCCAAGTCAGTTTCTGGTAGTGCCTTGATCAAACGCGCCAGCAAGAGTGTATTTAAGCTACTCAAAACAAATATGAATATTCGT
>NZ_LWGG01000206.1:0-893 GCF_001635365.1 Oleiphilus sp. HI0128
GAATTGCAGTATGAATAGACCAATCAACATCTGCATTTGAAGTAAAGGCCATTTTAGACAAAGGCGGCTCTTCTAAGAATTGCCCAGAAGAGTGGCGAGATGGTAAACCTAAAAACTGGCATAAGGCCCGGTAAACCATTTCAGTCCCCAAGACCTTACCGTCAAAACTATAGCCGGCAATATGCGGCGTACCAATAAAGACTTTGCGAGCCAATTCGACATTAAGCTCAGGCTCTCTCTCCCACACGTCAAGGATAGCGGTAAACTGTGGCTGATGATCTAGGAAGTCATTCAGGTCATCATTATCGATAACCGGCCCCCGACTCGAATTAATCAGAATTTGCTCTGGCTGCAAGCTTTCAAGCACCTGCTTATCGATCATATGGTAGGTTGGATGCGTACCTTCTTTACTTAAGGGCACATGAAGTGATATCAGGTCGCAGCGCATCACTTCTTCAAATGATACAAGTGAATCATCATCCAAAAACGGGTCACAGGCTTTAAACTTGATTCCCAGCTTCTCCAAGCGCGCAGCAAGTAAGCTACCAACATTGCCATAACCCACAATACCGACTGTTACCGAGCCTAAATCGAGCGAATGAGTTTCGGTTAGAATTGATAAGCAACTTAAAACATACTCAACAACAGAGTTAGCATTACAGCCAGGCGCATTACAGTAGCGAATGCCCTGCTGATCAAGGTAATCAGTATCAATATGATCAATACCGATGGTGCATGTTCCAACAAACTTAACTGAACTGTTTTCTAAAAGCTCACGGTTTACTTTGGTTACTGAGCGTACTATCAAGAAATCTGCATCACTCAAATGTTCCGCCTTAATCTCCCGCCCGGGCAACTTAACAATGTCACCTAAATCACCAAAAAAACGTGTG
>NZ_LWGG01000207.1:0-651 GCF_001635365.1 Oleiphilus sp. HI0128
CATGCTCTGGACGGATAATAATTTGTAGGCAGTCTTCGCCGTCGTAAGTTGCAGCGGAAAGGCTCATGGTTGCGCTAATTTCAGTACCATCTTCACGAATGGATATGCAGGTTGTTGCTTCGGTCTTTTCGGCTTGCGGGTTATCTGAAAAAGGCTTAGATAGCTCTTTGAAGCTGCTTTGTGATTCTGAATTAAAGGTATCAAGCACAGGAATGCAGATCATTTCATCGATATCATCGTAGCCAAGGAACTGCATATAGGAGCTGTTGGCATAGATGTGCATACCATCACTGATATAAGCAATGGCATCTTTTGAGCTATCGAGTAACAATTCACAGCGGTGCTCTGCATCGCGAATTTTTGCTTCCATTAAACGCAACTTTTTACGATCGGCTCGACTCTCTAACTCTCGTCGCAGTACGACGACTATGTGTTTATCATTTTCGAAAGGTACGACATCTTTTGCGCCGGCTTTCATGTGCTTAACCAGCTGCTCATCGTCATAAGCATCACTTAAGACGATAAAGGGCAAATCGCGGTCTTTTTGGCGTATATGCACTAGGGCTTGGTTTATATCAAAGTCAGCTTCTTTTTCGCGGGCAACAAATAGATCCCAAGACTGCTCTTCAAGCGCATCGACGAACTCTTCTT
>NZ_LWGG01000208.1:0-537 GCF_001635365.1 Oleiphilus sp. HI0128
TTAGGTCACAGACTTCGGCCACTTCTTCGATGCGTAATTCTGCTGTGTAACGTAGGGTTAGAATTTCTCGTTCTTTAGGTGCTAATAATTGCATTGCGCTATCGAGGTCGCGTTTTGTGGTGTTGATGGTGCTTGTTCTTTCTTGGCTTGGATCATCTGTTAACATTGCTTGCAGTTCTCGGGTGCGTTTACGCTTGTCTGCAGCACTCAAGCAGGTATTCGTGGCAATTCTAGCGATCCAGGTTTTAAAACTGGAGCGACCCTCGAATTTGACTAGCGAGTGGAAAACTTTAAGCATGACTTCCTGCGATACATCATCAGCATCATCAAGATTTCCGAGCATCTTCAGGCAAATATGAAAGACCAGCTTTTCGTATTTTCGAATAAGCTTTTCGTATGCACAGGTACGATAGGGCAGCTCTTCCTGTGCTTGGGTGACCCACTCATTGTCAGGGTCATTATTGGCAGGAAGAGCTACATGGTTGTGCTTGGTTTCTACGCTATTAAGCGTCATGCTAGTAATTGGTAAGCAGAGTT
>NZ_LWGG01000209.1:0-933 GCF_001635365.1 Oleiphilus sp. HI0128
ACAAACTGAGATCAAATAAGCTGTGGCTGAGGGTAGTTGTGCAAAGAATTATCAAAGGAAGTAGGAGTATCATCCACCCACTCATATGAATAAAGGTTCCGGACCATAATTGTGGCCTCATAAGCTGTCTGAAATCAATTTTAAGCCCGATGGTAAACAGCATTAGCGTAATGCCAAGGTCTGCAAGCATCTCAAGTGTCGGTTCTGGCGTAACGCCACTTGCATGGAGCAAGAAGCCAGCAATTAGATAACCAACTAAGGGTGGGAGTGTGATTTGTTTCGCAATGAAGCCAAATATGAAGGCAACTAAAATCCAGATGATGCTCATATTGCTTATTTACTTCTCTTAAGTCGATGAATGTTTGGGTTGCTAATTGCTTCGTATCTTAGGACTTTTGGCTAATACTCTTGTCTAACAATATAACTGGCAGAATACCCACTGCAACGATGATTAGTGCGCTCAAGGCGCTTTGCTCAAGTAACTCATCGGAAGCAAATTGGTAAACCTGTGTAGCCAGTGTTTCAAAATTAAAAGGCCGTAAAATTAGTGTAGCAGGCAATTCTTTCAAACAGTCTACAAACACGACAAGCATGCCGGTAAGAGCACCCCGCTTGATAATGGGCAGGTGTACTTTAAATAGTGTCGATAAATAATTATGGCCAAGTGAGCGCGATGCCATGTCCATGCTTGGTGTTACTTTAGATAGGCTGGACTCTACGGACCCTGAAGAGACAGCTAAGAAGCGAACAGAATAGGAAAATACAATTGCGAAAGCCGTACCGCTCAAAATCAATCCTGTTGAGAAATCAAAGTGCTCTCTCATAAGACCGTCAAGGGTATTATCGAAGGCAGCAAAGGGAATGATAATTCCGATCGCAAGCACCGCGCCTGGTATGGCGTAGCCTAGGCTAGAGAAGTTGACCAGGTGCTGA
>NZ_LWGG01000210.1:0-35937 GCF_001635365.1 Oleiphilus sp. HI0128
CGCGTTACCTCTGCAGTACATAACGAAGGCGGCAAGATATGTATGCAGCTTTTGCACGCTGGTCGTTATGGCTATACGCCTTACAGTGTTTCAGCAACAAATAAAAAATCCCCGATCACGCCTTTTAAACCGAGTAAGCTAAGCTCGAAGCAAATTGAGTCAACCATCAATGACTATGCTAATGCGGCCAAGATGGCACAGTTTGCTAATTATGATGGTATTGAGATCATGGCATCAGAAGGTTATTTGATTAACCAATTCTTGGCTGAACGAGTCAATACACGAACTGATAAATGGGGCGGCTCTGCAGAAAACCGCATGCGCTTTGCTATCGAAACAGTACGTCGTGTACGTGAGGCGGTTGGCGAGAAATTTATTATCGTTTACCGAATGTCGTTGATGGACTTAGTTGACGGCGGTCAGAGTTGGGATGAAATTGAGGTCTTGGCTAAAGAGATTGAAGCAGCTGGTGCTACCATTATTAACACTGGTATTGGTTGGCACGAAGCGCGTATCCCGACAATTGTTACCTCTGTGCCGCGTGCTGCATTTAGTTTTGCGACAGAAAAGCTTCGTAAGACAGTTTCAATTCCTGTGTGTGCTAGTAACAGAATTAATACGCCTGAGATTGCAGAAGATATTATCGAAAAGGGTGAGGCAGATTTAGTCTCTATGGCACGCCCTTTACTGGCTGACCCTTTCTTCGTATCGAAAGCCGAGGCGGGCAAAGGCGATGAAATCAATACTTGTATTGCATGTAATCAGGCATGTTTGGATCACACTTTTCAGATGAAAAGGGCGTCGTGCTTGGTGAATCCTCGAGCTTGTCATGAAACTGAGTTGAAATATTTGCCGACTCAGGACAAGAAGCGAGTTGCGGTTATCGGTGCGGGGCCAGCAGGCATGTCTGCTTCAACGGTATTGGCTGAGCGGGGTCATCAGGTGAGTTTGTTTGATGCAAGCGACAAGATTGGCGGGCAGTTTAACATTGCCAAGCAAGTGCCGGGCAAAGATGACTTTAATGAGACCATGCGCTACTTCGGTAAGATGATTGAAAAGTATGGCGTTGACCTTCGTTTGAATACTTGGGTTGAAGCCGAAGACCTCATCAAAGAGGGGTTTGATGAGGTGATTGTCGCCACGGGTATTTCTCCTCGAACGCCTCCAATTCCTGGTGTTGAACATCAAAAGGTTATGAGTTATCTGGATGTTTTGCGTGATAAAAAGCCTGTTGGTGAGAAAGTAGCCATAATTGGTGCAGGCGGTATTGGTTTTGATGTTGGTGAGTTCCTAGTTCATAAGCACGGAGAAACGCCAGAGGCCGAAAAGCAGCAGTGGTATAAAGAGTGGGGGGTTGATACGCAGCTGAACAATCGTGCAGGCCTAATTGATCCTCAGGTCTCTGCCCCAGAGCGTGAGGTGTTCCTGCTACAAAGAAAAGAGAGTGCTCTAGGTAAGAATCTAGGCAAGACTTCTGGTTGGGTTCATCGAGCTGTGCTTAAGCAAAAGCATGTCACCATGATTCCTGGTTGTCAGTATGATCAGATTGATGACGAAGGCTTGCACATCACAGTGAACGGTAAGTCCCGCACTTTAGAGGTAGATAACGTGATTTTGTGTGCAGGACAGGACTCAAATCGTAAGTTGGCAGATGCTTTGTTGGAAGCGGGTGCTGAGGGTAAAGGGATGAAGGTTCATGTTATCGGTGGTGCAGACCTCGCAGCTGAGCTGGATGCAAAACGAGCCATTGACCAAGGTTCCCGTTTGGCCGCTGAAATTTAATCTCTATAGAGGCTTTTATAAACTAGGCTGCCTTAACCCAATTGATGAAGTCTGACTGATTCATCGGTTTTGCAAAAAGGTAGCCTTGAACTCCTTTTACATCCTTCTTACGCCGTACTTCAAGCTGTGTTGGTTGTTCAATTCCTTCGGCAATAACTTCAAAGTGGAAGTGTTTCGATAGTGCGATAACGGTATCTATCACTCCGTGTGTCGACGGTTCATCAGACAAGGTGCTGATAAAGCTTTTATCAATTTTGATTTCGTTCACAGGCAGGCTGTTTAGATAGGACAGTGAAGAGTAGCCCGTGCCAAAGTCGTCAATAGATATCTTGAAGCCTTTTTGCCTCAACTCATCAAGGATAGAAACGGTTTGTTCCAGGTCCTCTATTAACATCCCTTCCGTTATTTCCAACATAAAATATCCCGGGGAAAGCTCGTAGTGCTCCAGTGTGCGAATCAAGTTCATTGGTAGTGTGTTGGACTTAAGCTGGGAAGGGCAGATATTTACCGATATGCGAAAGTTATCTTTGAGTAAGTCTAAGCGCTTCAACTGACAAAGTGTTTCGCAAGCTTCGGTTAGCATTGCTTCCTGAATTTTATCCATAGCGCCCATGCGTTCGGCAACGGGGATAAAATCATTCGGGTAGATTAGGCCTCTTTCAGGGTGATGCCAGCGAATTAAAGCTTCTGCGGCAATTAGTTTTCCATTCAAATCTACTTGAGGTTGATAATGGGCGTGGAAGGCAAAGTGCTCCAGCGCATCATTGATTTCCCCTTCAACACGTAGGCGGTGATCAATGGACTCCTGAAGCACATCATTATGGAAGCATATTTTTTTGTGGGGAGTCTTTTTCGCTTCATACATAGCGGCATCGGCGTGCTTAAGCAGTTCTATTGCATCGCAATCGAATTCGTTGATGACTGCTATGCCGATGCTCGCGTCGATACGGTAACGTCGGTCTGATAATTCAAAGTGTTTTTCAAGGTCTTTAAGGCTTCGTTGGGCAACTTGAAGAGCTTCTTGCTCTACTTGCTTGCGAGAGCTACTGAGGTCTTCAAGCAAAATAACAAACTCATCGCCACCAATCCTAGCGATGGTATCGACTTCTCTTATAGAGTTTTGAAGCCGCCGGGCCACGGATACCAGAAGTTTGTCACCCACATAATGGCCTATGGAGTCATTGATTCGCTTGAAACCATTGAGGTCGATAAATATCAGGGCGCCAAAGAGGTGTTCTCGTTTAATCCTATCGATAACTTTCTGGGTTCTGTCCATCAAAAGTCGACGATTGGGGAGATTGGTTAGAGCATCGTAAAATGCAAGTTGTTCTATCTGGGTTTGAGCTTTTTGTTGCTGGGTTCGGAGGTTATGCTTCTCTAATGCAATGCTGGTTAGGTGAGTGAAGTGTTCCAGGATTTCTAAATGTGATTCATTTGGTCTTTGAATTTCAGGAAAATAGACAATGAATACTCCCTGGACCTCCTTTTGGGCCGAAAATATGGGAGTTGCCCAGCAGGCTTTAAGGTTTAGTGTTAGCGATAAATGAGCAAAATTTTGGCAATAAAACGTATTTTGCAGGTCTTCAATAATGATGGTTTCACCCGTCTGCGCTGCTATAGCACAGGGCATGCTATCGTGAGCGATCGGTATGCGGTCAACTTTTGAATGGAATAGCTCGGGTAGGCTGGGGGCTGCCAGTTGACGGAGCTCTTCATTCTCGATAATGAAAATAGCGGTCTTGATATGTTCGTCGACAAGGGCTTCGATATGAATAGCAATATCTTGGAGGCAGAGTTTTAAGTCTGCTTCCAGCGCAATTCTGCTTATTAGCGCAGTTTGGTGGGTCAGTAATGCTTGAAGCTGTTCATACCGCATGAAATACCTCTACAGCTAGCGGGTGAGAGATCTTAAATGTCCAACTTGCCAAGCATAATCGGGTTTGCACATTTCACCTGATTATAATTAAGTATTGAATCGATTAATTATTAGCCAGTTTTTTGCCTTATGCAAAGAAATAAAGGCCGTTATAGTTAAGTATTCTAAGTGGTAAATTATCAGCTTAATCCAGTTATTAGTGATTTGAGGCCAGTGTAGAAACAGCTGTTTTTACACTGGCCTCAAATATTGCATGTAAAAAACACCAATATTCGTTTGATACTCTCTTTTCATGCTTACTAAGCTTTGTTAGAATGCGCGCACTTTCCAGCAGTACTGCATTTCAATATGCCCATTTTGCTTGGAATGTTATGGTGACTTTCATTGGTTCCCACGCAATAATAAGCTGTTAACCTGGTCAGGCCCGGAAGGGAGCAGCCATAGCGGTGGATTTATGTGCCGAGGTGTAGCTGGTGGAAGTCATCACCTTAATTTTTCTTCCCTAGTTCTTCTTTCTGAATAGCTACTTCCTGTTGATCTAAGTCTTTAATAATCTCTATATTTGATTCCTTTGAGTCCGAGTGCTTGTGAATAGAAGCTATTTGGATGTGAAAACAAAGTCGTTTTAAGCCTCTTGTCAGTGTACTATAGCGTCTTAAGATTTTAATCGTTTACTTTGCTAAGATGATTTCATGAGTTATCAGGTACTTGCGCGTAAGTGGCGCCCCCAAAATTTCAAACAGATGGTTGGTCAAGAGCACGTTCTTAAGGCCTTGATTCATGCGCTTGAAAGTCAAAGGCTGCATCATGCTTATTTGTTCACCGGTACCCGGGGTGTCGGTAAAACGACAATTGGCCGTATTCTGGCGAAATGTCTAAGTTGTCATCAAGGTATTACTGCTGAACCCTGCGGTCAGTGCGGTGCTTGTACCAGTATTACTGAAGGCCGCTATGTTGATCTGATTGAAATCGATGCGGCCTCTCGAACCAAAGTAGAGGATATGCGTGAGCTTCTGGAAAATGTTCAGTATGCTCCCTCTGAAGGCCGCTTCAAGATATATCTGATTGATGAAGTTCATATGCTCTCGCAATCAAGTTTCAATGCTTTGTTGAAAACGCTCGAAGAACCTCCAGAGCATGTTAAGTTCTTGTTTGCGACAACCGACCCGCAAAAGCTTCCTGTAACGATTCTCTCGCGTTGCCTCCAGTTCAATCTGAAGAATATGTCGCCAGAACGCATTGTTGGGCACCTGCAGAATATCCTTGGTCAAGAGCAGGTTAGTTTTGAGGATATGGCTTTATGGGCGCTTGCCAGAGCTGCTGATGGCAGTATGCGTGATGCGCTTAGTCTGACTGATCAGGCTATAGCTTATGGAAACCATGCACTTACCGAGACTGGCGTTAGTGCAATGCTGGGGACGGTTGACCAGAAAAAGATCTATCGTATTCTGGATTGTTTGATTTCAAGAAATGCGGCAGCGATGCTTGACGAAATTAAAGCGCTCGCCGAATTTTCCCCAAATTATGCTTCAGTGTTAGCGACGATTGCAGAAGTGCTTCATCGTGTGGCTATCGAGCAGGCTGTTCCTGGCGCTTGTGATAACTCTATGGGTGATCAGGAGCACGTCGTTTCCTATGCTCGTAAGTTATGTGCCGAAGATGTTCAGCTTTTCTATCAAGTGGCCTTGGTTAGTCGTCAGGACTTGGCGATTACGCCTGACCCTAAATCTGGCCTTGAAATGGCCTTGCTCAGAATGCTTGCTTTCCAGTTAAGCCCTAGTGATCAGCTAGGAATTGATATTGTCACAGCGCCTGTAGGCAATGAAGTGCCGGTTGCTGAAGAGCAAACTGTGCAAAGTGCTCCGCTAGAGAATAATTTGTCTGAGGACGAAAGCAAAAAAAAAACACTTCTGAATAGTGAAGGTTTAAATGTTGAGGGTGTAGCACAAGTTGAACGGGCACCTGTTGAGACCTCTGAGTCGACTGCCAGCCGCTTACAAGAGCCTGTTGAAACGCAGAGCTTTGCAGAAACTGAGCAGCCTGTTACCAGCGTTGTTGAAAGTCCAGTTCAAGAACCTGTCTCGGAACCAGTGCCTGAACCTGATAAACAATCTACTTTGCGGAATGAGGAAAAATCTCCTATTGCAGAGAGTTCGTCTCAGGATCATGTAGAGAAAAGTGAGCTTGCCGCAGATGTCCTTTCAAGCGGATGGAATAAGCAGGTGACACAATTGGGTCTTAGCGGAATGACGCTTAATTTAATGCTTAACTCAGTGCTAGAAGAGAACCCGGACGGCTTGAATCTTTATTTTGAGGCTGGACACTTTCGTTTGCTAAATCCAAGTCATGAAGGGCGGATTCGTGAATCATTGAGTAAAGAAGTGGCACAAGGGCGAAATATTACTTTCTTCGAGGGCTTAAAGCCCGAACACGAGTCGCCGATGATGTGGCGTGAACGCGTGAAAGCGGAAATGGGGGAGCAAGCAAAACTGAGTGTTGAAAATGACCCCTATGTCCAACAGATGATTAGAGAGTTTGATGGTGTGTTGATTGAAAATAGCATTAAAGCTTTAGGGCAGATTATTTAATAAAATATGATCGCGTGCAGTTGCCTTCTGAAGACGCTCTGCACAATAGTAAGTGGAGAAAAATATGATTGGTGGAAACTTGGGCGATATTATGAAGCAAGCCCAAAAAATGCAAGAAGAGCTTCAAAAGCAGCAAGAAGAAGCTGCGAATGCAGAAGTGATGGGTGAATCCGGTGCTGGCTTGGTGAAGGTTGTGATGAATGGTCGTCATGATGTTATTAAGGTTGAGCTAGATGACACTGTGTTGAGTGAAGATAAAGAGTTTTTGGAAGATTTACTTGCTGCAGCAGTAAATGATGCGGTAAGAAGGATCGAAGAAAAGAACAAAAATGCAATGTCAGGCTTAGCGGAAGGTATGGGCTTCCCTCCTGGCTTCAAAATGCCGTTCTAACGATCGACTTTTAATGCAATTGTGGATGAAATAAGAGTATGACTTTCGGTCCTGTTATTGATGAGCTGATTGAGTCACTAAGAGTTTTGCCTGGAGTAGGGCAGAAGTCTGCCCAGCGAATGGCTCTGTCGCTGTTGGATGAAAAACCCAATGGTGCCCAGCGTTTGGCTAATTCCTTGTCGCATGCTTTGGAAGCAGTAGGCGAGTGTGTGGGGTGTCGAACCTTAAGTGAAAGTGAGTATTGTCATATCTGTCAGGACGCTCAGCGGGAACACAACACTTTATGTGTTGTCGAATCTCCCTCTGATTTGATCGCGATTGAACAGACACATCAGTTTAAGGGTGTGTACTTCGTATTGAAAGGTAGCTTGTCACCACTTGATGGTAAAGGTCCTGCAGAGATCGGCATTCCAGCTTTAATGGATCGAGTCAGCTCATTGTCAGCCAAGGAAATAATATTGGCTACAAACCCAACCGTTGAAGGTGAAGCAACGGCTCATTACATTGCTGAAGTGTTTAGTGAGTCTGATGTACTCATTACGCGCTTAGCGCATGGTATTCCTCTAGGTGGGAATCTTGGTTATGTTGATGGTGGGACGCTTAGTCATGCCTTTTCCGGGCGCAAGCCTGTTATTGAAGAAGGTTGATTAAATGAGTGTCCAGATTATTAATGATGCAGCAGCGCTTACTGAGGCTATAAAGCTTTGTTTAAATGAAACTGTCGTTGCAATCGATACCGAATTTATGCGAACCAACACCTATTTCGCAGCACCGGGTCTCATACAGATTGCAGCAGGCGAGCACGTCTACCTGATTGACCCTTTGGAAGTAGATGATCTCAGTTTGTTAGCGCCTTTGCTAGAAAGTGAGTCAGTGGTCAAGGTCTTGCATTCGATGAGTGAAGATATTGAGCTTTTGTTTCATTCGACGGGTGCGCGCATCAAAGCCGCGTTTGATACCCAGTTGGCGGCAGCATTTTTGGGTTTAGGGCCGTCGCTTGGTTACCAAAAGCTTGTGCAAGAGGTGCTTGGGCATGAGCTAGACAAGTCTGAAACGCGCTCCGACTGGCTGCGTCGCCCTTTGTCTGATAGCCAGTTAGCTTATGCTGCGAAAGATGTTGAGTATTTGCTGACGCTTTATTCTGAGCTGCAGGCACAGCTTTCAGCCAAGTCTTTTATGGCAGCGGTATTAGAAGAAAGTGCTTCATTGGTTCAGCAGTTTTTTCAGTCTTGGGATGCACCAGAGAATGCTTATTTGAAGCTGCGTGGTGGCTGTGAGCTTAAAAAGGTGGATCAGTCTTTACTAAAAACGCTGGTTATGTGGCGTGATGACTTGGCACAATCAAAAAATATTCCTAAACCTTGGGTGTTTTCAGATACAAGTTTGATTCAAATTGCTGAAACACATCCAGAAGTTTTGTCTGACCTGAAGCGTATTAAAGATATTCAGCATAAATCTATTCGCCGCTATGGCGAGGAATTGTTGGAAATAATTGCGGAGTTTAGTGATTCAGAAATTGACTTACGCCCGATTGACCGACCGGTTAGAGGCCGGGAGCTGGATTATTACCAGAAGCTAAAAGCGATAGTCGCGCAGGTCGCCAAAGATTCGGGGATTGCTGTTCAGTTACTGGGCTCAAGAAAAATGTTAGAACGTGTTGTCATAAATGTTCGTCGGCATGGCGATAAAAGTTTGCCTAACGAGTATTTGGGATGGCGCAAGCCTTGGTTAGCAGAAAAAATGTCAAAGGCGCTAGGAATTTAGGAGAAATGATGACGCAATATACCTCGAGTACGAAACGATTTTGCTCGGTTTATAAGAGTAAAAAGAAGCAGGAAATGTACTTATACCTCGACCGAGCGGATGAACTGACTTCTTTGCCTGATGCACTGATGCAAATATTTGGGCAAGCTGAGCATGTGATGGATATGATACTCACGCCAGAAAAGAAATTGGCCCGTGCGGATGCTAAGAAAATTTTGGACGATATTGCTGAGAAAGGCTTTTATTTGCAGATGCCGCCAGCAAAAGACCCGGAAATGTTGGATTTATATAAGCCACCTAAAGATAGTTTGCACGGCTAAATTAATGACGGTGAGACGAGTCAATTGGCGGTAGATAAGTTTTTTTGGAAAGAAAAAGCCTTAGACCAGCTTTCGAAAGAAGAGTGGGAAGCTCTGTGTGATGGCTGTGGTAAGTGCTGTATGCATAAGCTCCAGGATGAAGACAGCGATGACTTGCTGTTTACCTGTATCAGCTGTGAATATCTGGATACGGATGCTTGTCAGTGTACTGTCTATTCCAAGCGAAACAATTATGTGCCTGACTGTCTTAACCTAAGTGTGACTGATTTACCTGAGGTCTCGGTATGGCTCCCTGAAACTTGTTCTTATCGTTTGCTATTTGAAGGGAAGCCGCTACCCCAGTGGCACCCCTTGATCGCGGGTAGCAAAATTATGATGCATGAAAATCACATTTCGGTGCGCTCAAAAGCAATCAGCGAAAGCCTGGTTTCAGAAGACGATTGGGAAGACTACATAATTTAGTTTGTTATGGCTGTCAGGCAGATGAACTACACTAAAAATTGCGAATTAATAATGAGATGGGCTCGCTCGATCTTGTTTAGTTGATATAGGCTTAAGGATAGATAGTTGGAAAGTTTTTCATACCTTGCTGCGTGGGCAGTGTACCTGATTTCCGCGCTCGTGATGATTGCCGTATTTTGGCGAATGACCAGAAATCTCAAGCTACGTCGAACCCGGCGATCTTTAAGGGTTCTGGTTGCCGTCCTCTTGTTAACGCCTATCAATATTGCGACAGATGCAAGTATTTGGCTGGCACCCGCCTACCTTGTTGGTGCTTATGACTGGGTTTTGGGTCACACAGATAAAGCGCTTCAAGCAGGGGTTTATATTGCCGCCGCTTATGCATTAATGATCGTTGTGGTGATGTTGGAATCGGTTATGAGAAGACTCTTGGGTATGGAGAAGGCTGGATGAGTGGTATCGAAACAGGCTTGTATCAGCATTATAAGGGGGCTGAATACGAGGTACTTGGCCTGGTCACGCATAGCGAGACAGAGGAAAAGTTGGTTGTCTATAGAGCTTTATATGGCGAGTTTGGATTGTGGGTGCGTCCTTTAGATATGTTTAAAGAGTCAGTGTCCATCAACGGTCTAGAGCAAGATCGCTTTAAGCTCATCAATGCCTATAACGTCGAGCTAGGAAAACATTTACCTTCATCACTCTAAACTTAGTGAAACACACTAATCTTCTATAAAAACAACAGGTAAGCGTTAATTTAAGAGAAAATACTTTTAATATCGCATTGTTGTTGTTGTAAAACCTGCTATAAATTATCTATGTTCGACTAATTTTGTCCATAATGCCTCATTTGTTTGGGCCGGGATCATGCAGGGGAATCTATGAACTCCAAACTATCATTTGCGCGCCAGGTGATAACGCAAAAGCTGAGAGGGCTTAGCCTTATTAAGCGTATGTTAACACTGGCGGTCTTCGTCAATGTATTAATTTCAGCTAATGCTTTCGCACAAGATGCCGCTGCTAATGAAGCGGGGGCCGATATACGTATGCTGATCGATATCTCCGGGAGCATGAAGAAGAATGATCCGGCCAACTTGCGAATCCCGGCGGTTAACCTATTAACTGAGCTGATTCCCGATGGCGATGAAGCGGGTGTTTGGACTTTTGGTCAATGGGTTAATAATTTGGTCAAGTTAAAAGCTGTTGATGAGCAATGGCGTCTTGACGCTAAAGAAAAAGCAAAGAAAATCAATTCTGTAGCGCTATATACAAATATTGGGGCAGTGCTTGAGAAGGCTTCTGATGATTTTTATAAAGAAGGTAAGGACTTCTCGAATACTCATTTCATTCTACTGACTGATGGCATGGTCGATATTGATAAAGACCCCGAGAAAAATGCCTCAGAACGTGAGCGTATTCTAACTTCAGTGATGGCTACCTTTAAAGAGAAGGGCGCCAAGATTCATTCAATCTCTTTGTCAAAAAATGCTGATAAATCCTTAATGGATAAGTTAGCTATTCAAACGGGTGGACAATCGGCGGTTGCCGAGACCCCTGAAGACCTGACTCGAATTTTTCTCCAAGCTCTTGAACAGGCCGTTCCTAGTGAGCAGGTACCTATCGAGGGAAATGAGTTTGTTATCGATTCTAGCATCGAAGAATTTACTGCTTTGATCTTTAGAGGGGATGGCAGCATTCCGACCGAAATTCTATCTCCTGATGAAAAAGTATATAGCTATGAAAACCAGGGTGAGGATATCAAATGGTATCAGGATAAAGGTTATGACTTGATTACTGTCAGTCGTCCTTTAGAAGGCACGTGGAAGATTAACTCCGAAGTTCAACCAGGAAGCCAGGTGACAGTGGTTAGTAACTTGCAGCTTAATGTTAGCAAACTACCGGTCAATTTCTTCGCTGGTGATCCCTTGAATGTTGACGTTAGCTTTAGTGAAGAAGGGAAGACAGTTACTAATCCTGATTTTTTGCAGTTATTAGATGTGCAGCTGCAGCTTAAAACAGAAAGCAATAAAACGGCTAAGAAGTCTATGTCGGATGAGGTTCCTGAAGACGGCGTTTTTAGAGAAGCTATTCGTAAGTTAAGTAAGGTCGGTCAGTATGAAGTGACGGTCTTGGTTGATGGGAAAACCTTTAAGCGTAAGAAACGCCAGATTATTAATTTGAGAGCGCCTTTTGATTTTGAATTTTCGGTTAAAGGGGAAGGAGATGAAGCTCATTATGCGCTAGTGGTCACGCCGATGAGTGAGACGATATCTCTGACTGATACCAATATATTTGCGAAGGTAAATGCTCCTGATGGGAGTAGTTTAATCAATGCCTTGGAATTAGATGCCGAGGCGGGGCGCTGGGTATTACCGATTAAGCCAGATAAAGGCGATGGCTTGTATAAAGTGGCTGTTAAGGTAAAGGCCGAGACGATTGAAGGAAAGAAATTCAAGTTCAAGCCTAAGCCTTTTGAGGCTGAGTTCCCGATACCGGCGGGTGCTTCAAATAATATCGTGTCAGTGAACGAGCAAGAAGATGCCCCAGAAGAGTTGCCTGCAGAGGCAATTGCGGAAGAAAAGGTAGAAGAGCCGAAAGCTGAAGAACCTAAAGAGGAAGCGAAAGAAGAGCTGCCTCAGCCAGCCGAAGAGCCCGTTAAGGAAGAGGTGGAAGAGCCTGTTGAAGAGCCCGAAGCGGAAGAAGAGCTGGTAGAAGAGTCAGAAGACGATATGATGATTTGGTTTATTATCGGCCGCGGTGTTCTAGGGGGCTTGCTCTTGGGTGGCTTAGCCTTCTATTTGCTTAAAAAGCGTCAGGCGAAAGAGGAAGAAGAGGAAGTTGAAGAAACAGAAATCCTGAGCGATCAGGATGTTGAAGAAATTGCAGAAGATGTAGAAACTGAAGCGAGTGCTGAGGTGGAAGAAGAACCCGAAGCAGAACCGGATGATGGCTTAGACTTTGTTGAAGAGCCACCCGAAGAAGTTCCAGTTGCCTCTCAGGAGCCAGAGGATGAGCCGCTTGTTGAGTTGGAAGAGGATGATGAGCCGCTAGTTGAGTTGGAAGAGGATGACGAGCCGCTTGTTGAGCTTGAAGAGGATGACGAACCTTTAGTAGAGCCTGAGCCTGAGCCTGAAGAGGTCGTGGACCTATCTACCGATGACTTAAGTGATGTCGCTCAGGAGCTTGAGCTTGATGAGCCGGAAGAGGCCGATGCGCTGGACATTTCCGGGGATGACGAGGACCTGGCTGCCGATATTGCTCAAGCGATTGAGGATGCTGCGGATGAGCCTGAAGAGGACTTGGAAAAGGAAATTGAAGATGCATTGGATCTAAGCGACCCGCTGGATGACGACGATGACGAAGAGTTCAACTTGGAAGACTTCGATATCGGTGACACAGATGACCTGCCCTCAGATGAAGAAAAGGATAAGGGCGCTTAATCTAAGCGTCTGCTGATGATTTTGTAGGGTGATCGGGCAAGGTTCGAGATAGATTTCAAAAGTGTTATCTTTTTCACGCTTTTTATTATTAAAGGACTTGCATGACAAAAATGCTCTCCCTATAATACGCCCTCACTCGATCTGAGGGCGTAACTCTCTGTAAATAATCGGGTTTTAAGAGGGGTGTTATTACTTCTCTCTTGTATGATCAAGTAAAAAATCACACCAGATTAAGCGGGAATAGCTCAGCTGGTAGAGCACAACCTTGCCAAGGTTGGGGTCGCGAGTTCGAATCTCGTTTCCCGCTCCAATTTATCTTTATTACCTATCGATCATTAAATTCGGCTCATTCTTCAGTCGAGACCTTCTTTATGGTCTAAACTTATTGCTATTTAGTACATTATGAATATCTGCGCGCCTAGCTTGGCTTGGCTTTTCGTAGAGCATTTGCATGATAAGATTTTAGCGGTGAATTTGCTGCTTTCCTGGAGGGTAAGATGTCGGGTGTTTTGGCTTCGGTCGATCAAAGAACCAAGCTGGTAGGTGAAAATCGCTTAGAGTTGCTTATGTTTAAGCTTAGCGGTCATCAGACCTTTGCAATCAATGTATTTAAGGTTCAAGAGGTTCTGAATTTACCAAACCTAACTGCGATGCCTCATCGTCATCCTTGTATTTGTGGTGTCACTCACTTTAGGGGGCAGACTGTCCCCGTTATCAATTTAAGTCAGGCAATTGGTATGAGGCCGCTTGAGGTTAACAGTGAATCCATTATTGTCGTCTCTGAATATAATCGAAGTGTGCAGGCTTTTTTGGTTGCCGGAATAGAGCAAATAGTTAACCTCAATTGGGAAGATATCATGCCGCCTCCGGTAGCGGCGGGTAGGGCGCATTACTTAACGGCCATAACACGCTATCAGGAACAGATTGTCGAGATTATTGATGTAGAGAAGGTCTTGTCAGATATTTCTCCGTATTCAACTGATGTCTCTGAAGAGCTTCTCGAGAATGAGTTGATTGATTCATTAGGAGAAAAGTTTGTTTTGGTGGTCGATGACTCACCGGTCGCAATTGCACAGGCGACCGGTACGATAGAAAAGCTAGGTTTACCTACCATTACTGCACCAAATGGCTTAAGAGCTTATGAAATGCTTAAGGAGTGGGCGGATAATGATCCGGAAAAGCTTAAGCAATGCTTACTTGTGCTAACAGATGCCGAGATGCCGGAAATGGATGGTTATCGACTAACGACTGAAATTCGTAAAGATGATCGATTGAGCCACTTTTATGTAATTATGCATACTTCTTTGAGTGGTAGTTTTAACCAGGCTATGGCAGAGCGAGTTGGGTGTAATCGCTTGCTATCCAAATTTCAGCCTGATGAGCTTGCAACAGCTGTTCTTGACTACGTCAAAGAACAGGCTTCTTAAATGTCTGAATATAAAATTTCCGCTTTGAATATTCATCCGGTCAAATCTCTTGGTCCGGTATCCTTAAGTGAAGTTGAAATTGATCGCTTTGGTTTGCGTTTTGATCGACGTTTTATGTTGGTGGATGATGCCGGGCGATTTATTACTCAGCGAAAATATAGCGCCTTAGCCAAAGTTTCTGCAAGCTTTGATGGTAGTACTTTAAATATATCGGACGAGGGCATTCCTGAGGTCAGTTTTTCGCTAAGTGAGTTTTCTAAAGAAGCTGATGTATGTGTCTGGTCTGATGAAGTGGGTGCGCTCACCGTACAAGACCGCCGGACACAAGTTATTTCAGACTATTTGGGGGTGAATGTGGCTTTGGCCTATATGCCTGACTCAACTTTTCGCCAGGTCGACCGTGAGTTCTTTGCAGAGAGCCAGCAAGTTAGCTTTGCTGACGGTTTCCCGATTTTATTGACTAACCAGGCCTCATTAGATGACCTGAATAGCCGCTTGGAAGTTCCTGTTGGCATGAACCGTTTTCGGCCGAATATTGTGCTTGAAGGCGATATCCCTTTTCAAGAAGACTCGTGGAAGCGTATTGCTATCGGTGAGATAGAGTTTGCATTAGTTAAGCCATGTAGCCGCTGTATTATGACTTGCATTGATGAGCATGGCGAGATTGGCAAAGAGCCTCTAAAGACGCTAGCTAAGTATCGAAAAAACGATTTTGGTGTTTGTTTCGGACAGAATATGGTTCAACTTAATACAGGGAAAATCTCACTCGATGATAAGCTAAGAGTAATTGAGGTGCTTGAAGAGGGATAGGTAAAGCGCTTCAGCCTATTTCTAAACATAGAAATAGGCATTTAACTGAAAGGTACTTGCCTTAGAAAAGCTCGATTTCGTCCGAGGTATCGTCAGTGCTGTCTTTTTTGGCACTAAAGTGATGTTTGTAAATATCCAAAGCTTCGTCAACACTTGCGCCGTTCATGATGTGTTGGAACATGATGCGCTCTTCTTCCATTGTGTAGTTCGACATGATGTCTTCTTGCAGCTTAGACCATGCCATTGGGTTGTAGAGTTGCTGAGGATCACTTACCAGATTACTCAGCCAACCTAGATCTCGCTTGACGTGGTCTAGACGTTGAGTGAGTCGATCGTAGAATTGGAAGGCAACAATTGCACTCATAATCTGCTGGTGGATCTCTGCAGCACTGAGCTTAATAGACTCCAGGTCAGTTCCTGAGGTGTCATTTTCTTCACCTTTATGTGAATCAATAACTTCCTTCAGTTGACTGGCAATATAGGTAAACGACTGAGTCAGCTCTGTTACTGACTTTTCGCCGTCTGTCATGGTGCACTCTACCTGAGACACAGCTAGGGTCAGCATGTTGATCGTTTCGCGAACCTGACTCCAGTCCAAGTCTGGTTTTTTCGCGGTAGATGTTACCGGATTGTTAGACAATGCGAATCTCCATTACATTTAACAGTGGTGACAAATTAAAAGTCGTGCATAATGCCTGCATGCATTGCAGTGCCAGCTTATTCTATGAAGGATAGTTNAAAATCATCAGTTGGCGAGCCAATTTTACGAAAACATAAAAGATTTAGTAAAAAAATATATGAGTATAATCCGCTTTGAAAATGTGTCATTAGCGTATGGCCACCGCCCCTTACTGGATAACGTTACGTTTGCGATTGAAGAGGGACAAAAGATTTGCCTGCTGGGTAGAAATGGCGAGGGAAAGTCTTCATTAATGTCATTGCTAATGAAAAGTAGTGATCCGGACTCCGGTGTCATAAATTTTCAAAAGGGTCTTAAAGTAGGGGCTTTGCCTCAATCCATGCCCGATGCTGATGAACGTAACGTTTTTGATGTCGTTGCTGAAGGCCTACCGGAAATTGGTCAGGTCTTAAGTGAGTATCACCATCTGATCAATAGTCAGGATGAAGCTGCAGACCTGCAAAAGTTAGAGAAGCTGCAAGACAGAATCGAGTCATTAAATGGCTGGGATTTTGATACTCGGATCGCCAGCATGCTTAAGCGTTTTGGTTTGCATGAATCGATGCAGATGAAAGACTTATCCGGCGGTTGGCGGCGGCGGGTAATGCTTGCCCGAGCCTTAATCAATGAACCCGACCTGCTTTTACTAGATGAGCCGACTAACCATCTGGACATCGAAACTATCAAATGGCTGGAAGCCCGCTTAGCAGAATATCGTGGCGCGTTATTGTTTGTCAGTCACGATAGAGCGTTTATTAAGGCTTTGGCCTCCAATATTATCGAGTTGGACAGGGGAAATATCACAGCTTTTAACGGAGGCTATAGCGACTACCTGAAAGAGAAACAGCGTTTGCTTGAGGAAGAAGAACGTCAAAATGCTTTGTTTGACAAGCGCTTGTCTGAAGAAGAAGTTTGGATTCGCCAGGGGATTAAAGCAAGGCGTACTCGAAACGAAGGGCGTGTCAGGGCCTTAAAGGCCATGCGAGATGAGCGTAAGCAAAGAGTCAATCAGCAAGGTAAGGCTGAAATAAAAATAGCCGAAGCGGAGAAGTCAGGAAAGCTGGTGGCAGAAGCCGAGCATGTGTCGCTTGCATTTGATTCGGGACGTAAGGTTATTGATGATTTTTCATTAACAGTGATGCGAGGCGACAGGATAGGCTTAATTGGAGCAAATGGTGCCGGTAAGACGACTTTATTGAAGGTATTGCTTGACCAGTTAAAGCCAACAAGTGGGTCTGTACGTTTGGGGAGTAAACTGGAAGTTGCTTATTTCGATCAGCTTCGAGGTGGACTGGATTTTACTAAAACAGTTTTTGATAATGTTGCCGATGGCCATGACTTTGTTGAAATGGATGGCAAGTCCCGTCACGTAATGAGTTATCTCAATGACTTTCTATTTACAGCAGAGCGTGCTCGCTCACCTATCACCGCCTTGTCCGGTGGTGAAACGAATCGCTTATTGTTAGCGCGTTTATTTGCCAAACCGGCAAACGTTATTGTAATGGATGAGCCAACCAACGACCTTGATGTTGATACCTTGGAATTGTTGGAAGAGCGTTTGGCTCAGTTTCAGGGAACACTGCTTATTACCAGTCATGACCGGGACTTTATAGATCAGGTCGTCACGAGCACCTTAGTATTCGAAGGTGAGGGGAAAATTGGCGAGTATGTTGGTGGGTATAATGACTGGGTCAGACAAACCGGTGGTCGTTTACCAACAGAGGGGCAGTATACAAACGATAAGGACAATGCCGCTAAACCGCTTGAAAAAGAACTTGTTCCAACAAGCAGTTCCACCGAGAAACAAAGTCCTGCTGTCTCGCAGAATAAACCAAAAAAATTGAGTTATAAATTAAAGCTCGAGTTGGAACAGTTGCCTGCGAAAATAGAGAAAATGGAGTCGAGGATTGAAGAGCTTCAGGCTCTTATTGTGTCGCCTGAGTTTTATCAAAAAGACCATGAAGAAATAGAATCTGTTACGGCTGAACTAGCGGCACTTGAAGATGAGTTGTCGCTTGCTATGGAACGTTGGATGGAGTTGGAAGATGCTTAAATCAGAGCGTAACGATAGAGGGCCAGTGTAATGGGTTTGTGGGTAGCGCTACTCATTACTTTGGCTGTATTTGGGTCGGTTTTATGGGTTATGCCTTCACCCAGAGAAAAGTCGCTGACGGCAATGCGCGCACGTGCTCTGGAATTGGGGCTGAAGGTAAGGTTGCTCGACGAAAAACTGGCGAAGTCACTTTTTTATTGGATAGATAATTATCGTCCTTATACCTTGTATGAGTGTTTGTTGCCTAGAGAGGCCAAGCCAAGTTCACACAAAGCGCGAGTGATCCGCCTGAGTGTTGATCACGATGCACATGAGCTTGACGCTAGGGATGAGCTCAAAGAGGCGTTGGAAAAGGAGGGGGTCTTTGAGGGCTTGCCTGAGACCTGTGAAGCCTTGGTGATTTCACAAGGTGGCTTAGCTATGTTGTGGCGAGAGCAGCAAAAGTCTCCAGAATCCCTGGAAGAGGTGGAAAGCGTTAAGCGCTGCCTGGAAAGCTGTAAGCAATATGCGAAATATTGGTTAGCCTAGAAAATTGAGACATAAAAAAACCGAGCTACATGGCCCGGTTTTTTTATGTCTCAGACTATTAAGTATTAATTACATCGTCTCAAGAGCTTGCTCAATGTCATTAATAATCTTTTTTGAGTAAAGGTTAACGATGAAGTTAACACGATTCTCGTTGTAATTTACGTAAGAGTTCTTAATGAAGTCCCATTTGGTATTCGCAGAATCTAATAGCTTGAACGAGGTCTGTTTACCTTCAGCCATAGCCATCAATTCTTGCAGCTGTTTACCGAACTCTTCAGCAAGAGAATCGATCGTTACTTCTTTATCGACATCGCCGCCTGCATATACCTGACTAACCGTAGAAGTTGTTCTTGCTGAATACTTGGTCATCATTAGGGCAAGGTTAGTTGCTGTATCACGGCTTAGCTGGGTTGTCTTACTTGGCTTTATACTCGCGCCTGCTTGAATAGCATCATAAAGGCCGCTTAATGCTGCATTGAGTGCAATGTTATTGGTCGCCATGTCGCCCGCTAAGCGAAGGTCAGGGTAGCCTGTCTTCTCAACTTCACGTACGTTCTGCTTGAGTACTTTTTGGTAGGCTTTCCATGCAGCGGCGACTGCTTCAAACTGTTCCGAGGTCTCACCCGAATCTGTTTCACCTTGAATTGCGTTAAAAAGCTCGGCCATTGTTGTGAGCGAGGCATTGATATCTTCCAGGTCTTTTTGAGCACCTTGGTTTGCACTGAAGTTATAAAAGCCATTAATAGAATAATAAGAGTTGATCTGGCTTTGGTAGATGTTTTCCAGGACTGATTTTGACGAATTCTCGGCCGCATGGCTTTGTGTTGATGTGAACAACAATACGAAAATAAATGGAATAACAGCGCTTAGGCGGTTAAAAGTGATGTTCTTGAAATACATTAATTGCGACTCCATGTTTTTATTTCTAACGAGATATTTAGTTCAGTGTAGTATTTAATGCTTAACATACAAGCGTTTGGCGAATGAAGTTCATAGTGATTGTAATTATTTTGTTTTGCGCATGATTTTGTCTGCTTTCGGTAATTCTATCGACGCTCTGAAGACTCAAGAATATATGTTAGTCAGCTTTGTATTGAATTTGTTCTTTGGTGGAATAATAAATTCGTTAAAAAGGCATAATTTTAAAAAAACCTATAAAACAAATGGATAGGTGATTGTTCTGTTGGAAAATCTAGAAAAGAATTGTTTACTTATGTCAATAATAATTGACAAATGATGGATTTTTTTACATGGTTCGCACACGCAATTCAAACGAGCGTATGAATTTCGAAAATTCCCGCGAAATATGCGGGCCCAAAAAAACTTTGTTGGAGCCTCGACCTTTCAGAGGACGTAGGTAGACCAGCACGGATAATTAACTTGGAGAACAGTTGATGATTTACGAAGGTAAAGCCATCACGGTTAAAGAGATTGAAGGCGGAATCGCACAGCTAAATTTCGATTTAGAGGGCGAGTCAGTCAATAAGTTTAACCGACTTACTATTGAAGAGCTTGGCGCAGCAGCGGAAAGCTTAAAGAACGCAAACGGCATTAAGGGCTTGATTGTTACAAGTTCAAAAGATTGCTTTATCGTTGGCGCAGATATCACAGAATTTACTGACTTGTTTGCTGGTTCTGAAGAAGAGCTTATCGCAAACAACTTGCAGGCCAACGCTGTATTTAGTGCAATTGAAGATCTTCCGTTTCCATCTGTAACTGCTATCAACGGTATTGCGTTGGGTGGCGGTTTCGAGATGTGTCTGTCTACGGACTATCGTGTTATGTCGCCAACGGCTAAAGTCGGTCTACCTGAAGTTAAGCTGGGTATCTTCCCAGGTTTTGGTGGTACGGTACGTCTACCACGTCTAATCGGTGCAGATAATGCAATCGAATGGATCGCAGGCACGAAAGAATACAAAGCACCTGATGCACTTAAGTTTGGTGCAGTAGATGCGGTTGTTGATGCTGATAAGCTAGAAGCTGCAGCAATCGATCTTGTTAAGCAAGCAGTTGCTGGCAAGCTAGACTATAAAGCTCGTCGTGAAGAGAAGACTTCTAAGCTTAAGCTGAACCCAATGGAAAGCATGATGACTTTCGAAACTGCTAAAGGTTTCGTTGCTGGTCAAGCTGGTCCTAACTATCCTGCACCTGTTGAAGCGATTAAAGCGATGCAGAAGCATTCGGGTATGGCGCGAGACAAGGCAATCGAAGTTGAAGCGAAAGGCTTTGCTAAGATGGCTAAGACTTCAGTATCAGCTTCTTTGATTGGTTTGTTCTTGAATGACCAGGCACTTAAAGCACAAGCAAAAGCGCTTGAGCCAAAAGCATCTGAAGTTAAGAAAGCTGCGGTTCTTGGTGCAGGTATCATGGGTGGCGGTATCGCTTACCAGTCTGCTCTAAAAGGTACGCCAATCATCATGAAAGATATCGCGCAAGCAGGTATCGATCTAGGTTTGAGCGAAGCAAGCAAGCTTCTTACTAAGCGCGTAAGCAAAGGTAAGATGAAAGCTGAGAAAATGGCTGAAGTTCTAAACTCTATCGATCCAGCACTAAGCTATGGTGACTTCGGTGACGTAGACTTGGTTGTTGAAGCGGTTGTTGAGAATCCTAAGGTTAAAGACATCGTTCTTTGTGAAGTAGAAGATCAAGTATCTGAAGATACAATTTTGACTTCAAACACTTCAACAATCTCTATTGATTTGCTAGCTAAGAACTTGAAGCGCCCAGAAAACTTCTGTGGTATGCACTTCTTCAACCCTGTACACATGATGCCTCTTGTTGAGGTTATCCGTGGCGAGAAAACTAGCGAAGAAACAATCGCTACGACAGTTGCTTACGCTAAAGCAATGGGTAAGACGCCTGTTGTTGTTAACGACTGCCCAGGTTTCCTAGTTAACCGTATCTTGTTCCCATACTTCGGTGGCTTTGCTGCGCTAGTACGTGACGGTGCTGACTTCCAGCGCGTTGATAAGATCATGGAGAAATTCGGTTGGCCTATGGGTCCTGCTTACTTGCTAGACGTTGTAGGTATGGACACAGCTATTCACGCTGGTGAAGTCATGGCTGAAGGCTTCCCTGATCGCATGAAGAATGAGTTCCGTACTGCGATGGAAGTTATGTTTGAAGATGGCCGCTACGGTCAGAAGAACGACAAAGGCTTCTACACTTACGAGCTAGACCGTAAAGGTAAGCAGAAGAAAGTGAAGGACGAAGGCGTTTACGACATGATCAAGCCTGTTGTTCTTAACAACAATGAATTTACAGATGAAGAAATCATCGAGCGTATGATGGTTCCTCTATGTATCGAGACTGTACGTTGTCTTGAAGATGGTATCGTAGAGACTGCAGCAGAAGCTGATATGGGTCTTATCTTCGGTATCGGCTTCCCTCCATTCCGTGGTGGTGCGCTTCGTTACATCGATTCTATCGGCATCGAAGAATTTAATAAGATCGCTGACAAGTATGCTGATCTAGGTGCTCTTTACACTCCAACAGAGGGTATGAGAGAAATGGCTAAAACTGGCAAGAAGTTTTTCGGCTAATCGCTGAAACAGAATCGAACGGAGAATATCTATGAGTCTTAATCCAAAAGATGTCGTCGTCATCGATGCAGTACGTACCCCAATGGGTCGTGCTAAAAATGGCTGTTTCCGCAATGTACGTGCTGAGACACTTTCAGCTACGCTGATTGATGCTATTTTTGATCGTAACGAAAAATTGAACCCTAATGACGTTGAAGACGTAATCTGGGGTTGTGTTAACCAAACAATGGAGCAGGGCTTTAACGTTGCTCGTCAAATTTCATTGTTAACTAAAGTTCCTCACGCTGCTGGCGCTCAAACGGTTAACCGTTTGTGTGGTTCTGCGATGAGTGCAATTCACACAGCTGCACAAGCAATCCAAACCGGTAACGGTGACGTGTTTGTTGTGGGTGGTGTTGAGCACATGGGTCACGTATCCATGACTAAAGGTTTCGACCACAACCCAGCAGCAAGTAAGTACTCTGCAAAAGCATCTAACATGATGGGTCTAACGGCTGAAATGTTAGCTAAAATGCACGGTATTTCACGTGAAATGCAAGATGAGTTTGGCGCGCGTTCACACCGTCTAGCTCACGAAGCTACATTGGAAGGTCGTTTTAAGAACGAAATCGTTCCAGTTGAAGGTCATGATGAGAACGGTTTTAAAGTTCTTATTGAGGACGATGAAACAATCCGTCCAGAAACGACTGCAGAGTCTCTAGGCAAGTTGAAGCCAGCTTTCAACCCTAAAGGCGGTACAGTAACTGCGGGTACGTCTTCACAGCTTACAGATGGCGCAGCAGCAATGTTGTTGATGTCAGCTGAGAAAGCAGAAGAGCTTGGCCTTAAGCCACGTGCTCGTATCGTTTCAATGGCTGTTGCAGGTTGTGATCCAGCTATCATGGGTTACGGCCCAGTTCCAGCAACTAAGAAAGCACTTAAGCGTGCTGGTCTTACCATTGAAGATATCGATTTCTGGGAGCTTAACGAAGCTTTCGCAGGTCAGTCTTTGCCAGTAATGAAAGATCTTAAGTTGCTAGATGTTGCAGAGACTAAAGTTAACCTGAATGGTGGTGCGATCGCTTTGGGTCACCCACTAGGTTGTTCAGGTGCACGTATCTCAACGACTTTGTTGAATGTTCTTGAAGATAAGGGCGGCAAATATGGTGTTTCTACCATGTGTGTAGGTCTTGGTCAGGGCATCTCAACAATTTGGGAACGTCTGTAAGACCATCTTTGATAAGCACGCTCCCAGGAAAATTGCTTAGGCAATAGGAAGTATTCTTCGGGAGTGTGTCTTAATAAGATAAGAAAAAACCGCAGTTTTGGCTGCGGTTTTTTTGTTTTAAGAGGGGGTAGATTTACTTGAGTCGACTCACTACTTCTATTTTTGCTCAGTTGAAGTGTCGGTACATTCGTTTTGATTGGTTTCCGTTTCTGCTGAGTCGCTGATCGGTTTTTTCTTTTTTGCCTTCTTGGCTTGAGGTTTGATCAAGTTACCTTCGCCTACGACACGGTTTGTTCGTTTTGCTTCGGTCAGGAGTTCGCTTAGCTCTCGTATGCGGGTGTTTTTCGTATCATTATCTATGCTGGTCTTTTTCAGCAAGTCCAGAGCTTGCTTGATATGCATCTGATACATCGTCATATCGCCTTCCTCAGCGAAGCTGTCGGCCTGGTATAAGTTACTATTTATGTTGAGCTCGACCTTGACTGTTTGCAGATGAATTTGCAGCTCCTGGCACTTTGCCGCCGTTAATGAGCCTTTATTGCGATAGATGTCGAGTAACTTACTGATTTGACCGATTTGGCTTTGTGCCTGGGTCAGTTCAATATCACTGGTGACATAACAGGCGACTTTATTTTCTCGTTGTCCGCTTTTGAAGTTTAGTAACTTTCCCTCTTGAGTTCGTAAGTGGGAAAGAATTAATTGATCGTCGGGGGCTAATTGCTGCGCTGCTTTTAAGGCGTTCACTGCTAAAGATTGAACTTGGGTGATCAGTACGTAGCTTTCATCAATTTTTAATAAAAGTGAGGTGTAGCTTAATAGCTCATCAGCTTGTTGCCTTAGTTTGTTAATGCGAAGCTTGCGCTTTTTCATTGCTTGTTGGCGGCTATAACTTATGCCACTGGCAACCATTGAGATAACAATGATGGAGGCTATCAAAGATATTATAAGTGTACTATTCATGTGGACTATGTTTCAGGCTTTATTCCCTTTAAGTGTAGCAAAGGCTTTAAAAATGCTAGCTAGTTTGTTCAAAAATCAGAAAAAAACATTGCAATGACTTGACCCTTTAGCTACAAATCAATATATATGTCGCCTTATATATTCAACTTATTCTCACGTTTGTTCTTTTTAGGGTATGTTTTGCTGAAAAAATATACAGCTAGATTGCAGCGTATGAGCAACCACTTTAGTTTGGAGTTTTATGGGTAAGTCCCTCGTTATTGTCGAGTCACCAGCAAAAGCTAAGACAATTAATAAATACCTCGGTTCTGATTACATCGTAAAGTCCAGTGTGGGGCATATTCGTGATTTGCCTACCTCGGGGGGGGGGTCTACCAGTACGCCTCAAGAGCGTGCTAAACAGGCTGCTGCTACACGTAAGATGAGCCCGGAAGAAAAAGCGGTTCATAAAGCGCGTAAAGCCAAGGAACAGCTAATTGCCCGTATGGGGATCGACCCGGAAAATGACTGGGAAGCACGCTATGAAGTGCTGCCTGGTAAAGAAAAGGTTGTTACCGAACTCAAGAAGCTCGCTAAGAATGCCGATCAAATCTTTCTCGCAACCGATTTGGATAGAGAGGGAGAAGCCATTGCTTGGCACTTAAAAGAAGCAATTGGTGGCGATGATGAACGCTATAAGCGCGTTGTCTTTAATGAGATTACCAAGAAGGCAATTCAAGGAGCTTTTGAAGTGCCGGCAGAATTGGATCAATCTCGCGTTGATGCTCAACAAGCCCGCCGTTTTCTGGATCGGGTGGTTGGCTTTATGGTTTCACCTTTGCTTTGGGCGAAGGTGGCACGAGGACTTTCAGCCGGTCGTGTACAGTCTGTTGCTGTACGCCTGATTGTTGAGCGTGAGAAAGAAATTCGAGCGTTTGTCCCAGAAGAATATTGGGAAATGTTTGCTGACCTCTGTGCTGGTAAAAAAGGTGATACACGCTTTCAGGTCAGTCGCTATCAAGGTAGCGCTTTCCGTCCGGTAAATGCTGATCAAATCAAAGCTCACCAAGAGGCATTGAATAAAGCCGCGTTTGCAGTTTCCAAACGAGAAGACAAACCGACAAGCTCCAAGCCTAATGCTCCGTTTATTACTTCTACTTTGCAGCAAGCAGCCAGTACTCGATTAGGTTTTAGTGTAAAGAAAACCATGATGTTAGCTCAGCGTCTTTATGAAGCGGGCTATATCACCTACATGCGTACTGATTCGACGAACTTGAGTGAAGATGCTGTCAACGCATGTAGAGATTATATCGCTGAGAACATGGGTAGTAAGTATGTGCCTGATGCGCCGAGACTATATAGTAGTAAAGAGGGAGCTCAGGAAGCTCACGAGGCGATTCGTCCATCTGACGTAACGGTGCTTACCTCAGGCATAAAAAGCCTTGAGAAGGACGCTGAGAGACTGTACGACTTGATTTGGCGTAACTTTGTGGCCTGTCAGATGAATAATGCCGAATTTTTGAGTTCGTCTTTGGAAGTGACAGCGGGTGACTTTACACTTCGTACGCGTGGTCGTGTTATGAAGTTCGACGGTTTCTTGAAAGTGTTGCCGTCGAATAGCAAGAAAGACGATGATGTCATCCTTCCTGATCTTCAGGTTGGCGATGAACTATCTTTAGATAAACTGGATCCCAAGCAGCATTTTACCAAACCGACTGCGCGCTATTCAGAAGCCGCTTTGGTTAAGGAATTGGAAAAAAGAGGGATCGGTCGCCCTTCAACTTACGCAGCGATTATTTCAACGATCCAGGATCGTGGCTATGTGAAGCTTGAAAACAAGCGTTTCTACGCCGAGAAGATGGGGGATATTGTTACCGATCGTTTGGTTGAATCTTTCTCTGAGCTGATGGACTACAGTTTTACCGCTCAGATGGAAGAACAACTGGATGATGTTGCTCAAGATGAAAAGGACTGGAAAGCGGTTCTTAATGATTTCTACGACCATTTCACAACTCAACTAGACCAAGCACAGTCGCTTGATGGTGGTATGCGTGAAAATGATCCAACCGAGACAGATATTCCTTGCCCTAGTTGTGGTCGTCATATGCAGGTTCGTACGGGTAGTACGGGCGTGTTTTTGGGCTGTTCAGGTTACTCCTTGCCGCCAAAAGAGCGTTGTAAATCGACGATCAATCTTGTACCGGGTGATGAAATCGCCAGTGCAGATGATGAGGAAGGCGAGTCAAAACTTTTGCGTAAGAAGCGCCGTTGTTCAATTTGTTCAACCGCCATGGACAGTTATCTGATCGATGAGCAACGTAAGCTACACGTTTGTGGTAACAACCCGGACTGTTCTGGGTATGAAGTTGAAGAGGGTGAGTTTAAGATCAAGGGCTATGATGGCCCTGTATTAGAGTGTGATAAGTGTTCATCAGAAATGCAGCTTCGCACCGGCCGCTTTGGTAAGTACTTTGGTTGTACCAATGAAGAGTGTAAAAATACTCGTAAGTTATTGCGAAATGGTGAAGCCGCGCCACCGAAGATGGACCCAGTGCCGATGCCTGAATTAACTTGTGAGAAGGTTGAAGATACTTACATCTTACGAGATGGGGCTGCGGGATTATTCCTCGCGGCAAGTAAGTTCCCGAAGAATCGTGAAACTCGTGCTCCCTTAGTGAGTGAACTGCTGCCTCATAAAGATGAAATTGATACTAAGTATGAATTTCTTTTCTCAGCGCCGGTGAAAGATAATAAGGGCAATCCGTCGATTGTCCGTTTTAGCCGCAAGACGAAAGAGCAGTATGTGATGTCTGAAGAAAAAGTCGAAGAGAAGGTTAAAGCTACTGGCTGGTCGGCTCATTACCAGGATGGAAAGTGGGTTGAGACATTGCCTAAAGCTAAAAAGGCAAAAGCTAAAAAGAAGTAGCGAGTTGTCAGACATAAAAAAAGCCGCGCTAAGCGGCTTTTTTTATGTCCATCATTTACGTAACCTTTCAAGTAAGCTGGAGGTATCCCACCTTGCACCACCCATATCCTGTACATCTGCGTAAAACTGGTCAATCAGCGCCGTTAGGGGAAGTTTTGCGCCGATATTCCGAGCTTCAGATAAACAGATGTTTAAGTCTTTGCGCATTAGATCTACGGCAAAACCGTGTTCGTATTCGGCATCGATCATGGTGTCTGAACGATTATCCATTTGCCATGATTGCGCAGCTCCTTTGGATATCACATCGACGACTTGCTTGCAGTCCAGGCCAGCTTTCTCTGAGAAATGGATGGCCTCGGCCAGCCCTTGTACCACACCGGCTACGGCCATTTGATTGGCCATTTTGCAGAGTTGTCCTGAGCCGCACGGGCCAAGCAGGTTCATTGC
The DNA here is from genome assembly GCF_001635365.1 of Oleiphilus sp. HI0128. Lineage (NCBI taxonomy): Bacteria > Pseudomonadati > Pseudomonadota > Gammaproteobacteria > Oceanospirillales > Oleiphilaceae > Oleiphilus > Oleiphilus sp. HI0128. The sequence continues at coordinate 27,179 of NZ_LWGG01000210.1, forward strand.
TTTGGCATAGTGCCGCATAAGGTCGCTTGCCTGTTTGAAAGCTGCTTCTTCGCCGCCGCACATAATGGTTAGCTGGCCATTAATTGCACCCTGTTCGCCGCCAGAAACGGGAGCGTCGATAAATGCCATACCTTTTTGCTTAGTGCTGGCGTCAATACGTCTAGCGAGTTCAGCGGAAGCGGTGGTGTGATCGATAAAAAGTGTTTTGCTATCGCATTGGGCGAGCAGGCCTTGTTCGGACAGGTAGACCTCTTCGAGATCTTTATCATTGCCGATGCAGCTTATGACGAGGTCGAACTTATGATCAATCTTCTTAAGGTCTAGCAGTATTTGGCCTTCATACTCTTCGAGCCAACGTTGGGATTTTGAGGTACTACGATTGTAGACGTGAAGGTCACAATGTTTGGAAAGGTGACCAGCCATAGGATATCCCATTACCCCTAAACCTATGAACAAAACTTTAGTTGTCATGGAATGTTGCTCCAAGTATTTAATTATTCTCTGCTAGTGGTAAGGTCAAGGTAAAGCAGGTGCCTTGATTCGCTTCGCTCTGAACATCAATGCTACCTTTGTGTTTTTTAATTACAACCTGGACAAAATTCAAACCTAAACCTGCACCTTTATCGCCGCTTAATTCTGTCTGTCTTTGGCGGTGAAAGCGCTTGAAAATAAAAGGAAGCTCTTCAGGACTGATGCCAAAGCCTTGATCTGAAATATCGATAATCGCCTTATCTTGAGTACAACGGGTTTTAATTGTAACCGTTGTGTCTTCAGGGCTGTATTTGACAGCATTGGAAAGCAGGTTGGTGATAGCTCGCTCAATCAACTCTGCATTGCCGAGTAGCCAGATAGGTTCTTCATCAGAGAACTCTAGATTAATGCCTTTCGCTTTTGCCTGTTGGGACAAGGAGTCAATGCTATCTTCGACTGCATTGAGCAGGTCAAACTCATAAAAGCTTTGCTCGGCGCTCTGTTCTGCGCGAGTGATTTGCAAAAATTGGTCTGACAGATTCAAGCTTCTTTTGGCGTGGCTTTCAATTTCATCAATTAGCGTGCTATCCCAGTTGATTCGACCAGTTCTGAGCCCGTTAAGCATGGCTAGCTGTGATACCAGCGGAGAACGGACATCGTGAGATAAAAAGTCAATAAGCTGATTTTTTTCACGCTGTTGTTGGCGAATTTCGGTGATATCTGAAAGTGTGATCATCAAGCCTGCGTCAATGTCTTCATCGACAATAAAGGGGGCGCAATGAACCTGAACGTCTCTATCATTTAACTGGATTTCATCATTGGTCTGTGCGCCGTTGACTAATACCTTACTCATATTTTGACTTAGCTGAATGTTTTGTTGGGGGTCAAACAATGTACAAATAGCTTGTCCTAGTAGCGTTCCGTTTGATTCAGAAAACCAAGTTTGAGCATGACTATTGGTAAATACGATTAAGCCAACAGGGTCGGTAACAAATACCGCATTGGGAATTTCTTCGAAGCCTTTTGATATAAAGGTTCTCATGTCTTGCATGGAATGTATTGCTTCACGTACCTGTGATATTCGATTGGCAACCTTCTCATAATATCGGGGCTTATTGCGTGCTAGTGGTGTTGTGAAGTCGAGTTTGTTTAGATAGTCCTGATGTTCAGATAGGTTGGTTGGATGAGCCCATACAAAGCCCATATGGTAGAAGGATGTCACGCCAGAGTCAGATTCCTGAGCTAGGGTTATCCAGCTGGTGTGCCCATCATGCATCCACTTGTTTGTTGATTTTAAGCGCTGGTAACTAAGCGGCGTATGTTCATCTTGCAGAATAATTTGCTTATCTTTAAGTAGAACGTAGTGCTTAGGTTTTAGCAGGGCATTTAAAGATTCGAAGATTTCTTGCACCGGGTGCTGACCGATATGACGGAAGCTAATCGCAGGTTCTTTTTCAAGCCTTTCCAACTCATGGTTTAAAAATTGGTTTAGCTGCCGCATGCGTTGCCAGCTCCACAAAGGGTATGCGAGTAAAATACCAATGATTGCATTAATGGGTGGAAACCAGGTCTTATCTAGTAGTATTAGTAGGTAGCTAAAACTAAAAACCAACAGTACTAGCAGGATCGCAGAAGGTAAGACATGCGTTGGTTTGAGTCGCGGAAACAGCAGGATAGGGATCATGATGAAAGCAAATGTCAGCAAGTAAGCCCAAACCGAATCAACAGGTCGAATAGCGGTATTATTAAGTAGTGCAGAGTAGGCGTTGGCATGGAGTTCAACGCCAGACATTGAGGTGCCGCTTCTTGATACAGGCGTTGGAATAATATCGCCTAGACCTGCAGCCGTTGCGCCGATCAAAATGGTCTTGTCGCGAAATGCTTCAGCAGGTACTTGGTCAAGCATAACCTCCAGATAGCTGTAGGTCGGAAATGTGCCGCCAGGGCCAGCAAAAGGTATTAAGCGATATTGGGTGTTGACTGACATATAAGGAGAGTTACTTGATGCTACCATGCGAATATATTGGATCATGGGGTTAACTTCGCTTGCCATCGCCATTGATAAGCTAGGCCAATGAGCATCGCCGACACCTGAGTTCAAATATAGTCCGCGCGCAAGTCCGTCTTGGTCCAGGTCAACATGGACATGACCCATACCTCTGGCAGCTTCAACCAGTTTAGGTATCGGAAGAATTTCAACAAGTGTTCCGCCGTGAGTCAGCGGTTGTAGGTGCAATGGCAGTAGAACGTTGCCGTTATTCTTGATCGCTGCTGCGAGGGCAAGGTCATCTTCTGGGTGCGAAGCGCTTTTTTCTGAAAAAAGTATATCTAAGGCAATCAGTGCGGTGTTGTACTGCGTTAGTTTTTCAATTAGCTGTGCATGGATTGCACGCCGCCATGGCCATTGGCCAATACTATTGAGACTCTTTTCATCTATGGCGATGATAACCGTATTTTCGTCAGCGGGAACCGGGGTGAGGTTTATTGCGGTGTCGTAAGCCAAGAGATCGAGGCGCTTGGCCGCTTGTGTATAGACCAAAAAAGCGCTCACCACGAGTAGGGCGAGAGTCAAAAGGTACTGCGCATAAGGCCTGGATTCGGGAATGTTTCTAGCCATAAGGTTCTATTATTATTGCTGTCGTTGTTGGGCCGAACGCATCTTAGCAAAAATGTTCGCTGTCATGTGAAAAAATGATATGCGCCGATGACAGTACGAACATTATTGTTGCAAGGCAACATATTATTCATTTTCAATATATAGCTCTTTGATTGGGCCAAAGTCTGAACTGAATAGTTCGTTGCCAATTCCCTTAACCCGAGCGAAATAGCGCTTTCCAGGTGTTAATCTTAGGTGGGCTCGAGCCTTGGCAATGGTCTGTTCTTTCAGAATGTTTTCGAAGCTTTTGCTATCAGACACCTGCAATATGTAGGCTTGGGTATTGTCTACTTTATTCCAGAACAGGCCAACTTGGCTGTCGATATAGTTAACACTTAGAATCTTCACGGGTTTCAATATACCGCGGACAGAAAAGTTACGCACTTCGCTATTCGCTGTTTCGCCGTCATCTGCAAGCGATACTACGCGCCAATAGTATGAGCCGGGCATCAATGCTTTCCTTGGTGCAATCTGCTGCGCTGCATCAAAGTCTGTTTGGCTGATTAGCAGGTTGAAACCTTTGTCTTTGGAAATCTGTAGTTTTCCGAGCGTATCCGGTTTAACAAAGTTCCAGCTAAATGTAGGTTTGGTACTATCAAGTATGCTTTTGGCAAGCGGCGCAATGAGTTTTGCTTGCTCTGTGCCAATGTCCACTGCTATGCGTGTAACGGAGTCGACACCCTCAAAACCATTAGCGTCAATGGCGCGCATGGAAACGTCATACTCACCATTCTCAATATGTTCCAACTCAAGTTCAGGCTTTTGTATTTTCCCTTGCTTAACAAGTTTTCCATTTTGCTTATTGTCAGTGAGTTGAACTCGATAAGCTTCGGCGCTTTTTTGTTCTTCCCAAGACAGAGTTGAAGGAAGGTCGTCTACAACTCTCTCTGCAAATAGTGCTTTGGGGGCGTCAGCTAACTTTGTCTGCTCAATAATCGCGCTACCTTTTTTGATGCGCGCACCGTTGCCTGCAAAAACTTGAGTCGTCCCATGTTCACCAGCAAAAGAGACTTCACCTTCAATAACTTCCAGCTGTGTTTCATTACCCTGGGTACTCAAACGAAATTCAGTTCCGCGCACGGCTGCTACCGCCGATGGGGTGGTAATCTCGTAGCGAGATCCTTTAACCAAGGGTGTAACCTCAGTGGACAGTGAGCCTCTCTTGAGCCTTAGTCGCGTATCAACCATGCCAGTCTTGCCAAAGTGGGACAGTTTATTGAAGACCAGGTTGGAATTTTCTTCCAAGCGAATGGTTGAGCTGTCTGCAAACTCAATTAAAACATTACCTTTTTTTGTCGCAACTTCATCACCGACACGAATATTCATATTTGTTTTGAGTAGCTTAAATACACTCTTGCTGGCGCGTTTGATCAAGGCACTACCAGAAACTGACTTGGCAACAGCCGGTTTTGGTTGATGTTTTAGCCAGTGCATAGGGATTTTAATAATTGAGCCAGGGGCCAGGGCCGAGACCTGTTCAATCTTGTTATAACGTATTAAATCAGTCCAGGTGTGCTGTCTGTTGAGAAGGCCTTGACTGACTTTTTGCAGGTTGTCGCCAGGGCGCAGCGTGTAGTGCCACTCTTCCACCTGAGGTGTTTGAGCAAACGATACCGAAGTTAGCAAGACGCTAGAAATAGCACAAGAAAGGCATAAGAGCATGACGAAGTTGATGACTGTCGTCGTTAGTTTATGGATATCAATACGTCCAAATTTCATAAATAAATCATGCTCACTACATTATTAATATCAAAGCTTCTAGCCAAGAGCAGGTTAAGAGCTGCTGTCCTTATCTCTAGTCGCCAACTTTTTCCAGCCTGTACCCATGTTGATAAACTGTTTTCACGCGAAATCCGTTCTCAGGTTTGATATGCAATTTGCGTCTTAAGCGACTGACATGCGTATCGACGGTCCGAGTATTGATGTTGATAGAAATTCCCCAAACCCTTTCCAACAGGTAGTCTCTGGATAGTAGGCGCCCAATGTTCTGAAACATGAAGACGGCTAAATCAAAATCTTTATCGGTCAGTGGCACGTCTTCACCAAAAGACACGATGGTTCTTTTAGTCAGATTAATCACATAAGGGCCAATAACCATCTCCTCTTGCTCTTCTACCTCGTTTGCGGAGCGTCTTGCTAAGGCGTTGACTCGAGCTTTTAACTCTCCAGGTCTGGCTGGTTTGACAAGATAGTCGTCAGCGCCTGCATCAAGGGCCGTTATAATATCGGCTTCGCTATCTCTGGAGGTCAGAAATATTACAGGTATCCGCCAGCTAAGCTCTGAGCGAATCGATTTAAGAACTTCGGTACCTTCCATGTCTGGAAGCTGCCAATCAAGGATTAACAAGTCATAACTGTTATGTAGTACTTCGTATAAAAAAGATTTGCCAGTCTGAAAGAAATCACAACTATGTTGGTTTTCTACCAGCATCGCACTAAGGTTTTGTGCTTGTTCCAGCTCGTCTTCTAACAAAGCAATTTTCATCATTATCCCCTAAATATATGTTCTGTATTATTTTTTTGTGTTTTTTCTAGTGTAGATGCTTTTTCTGAATTGTCTTGGAAATTAGCTAATATCCTACAGATAATACATGCTGAATCATTATCAAGATTGTTCTAAATTGTAATGCTTTTGTAGTTTTGTTTTCGTGGCACTGGAGGGCAGTTTTAAGCAAGTGATCATTTTGCTCGCTTTATCATGATTTAGAGATTAGTATCAGACCCCCTTGAATAGCGAGTTTCGCTGTTATAATGCTTAATTACATAGATGAAATGGTTGTACTAAGATGTCGCGTCAAAAAGAGATTCAGGACTTGTTGAGTAACAATTTTGAACTTGAGTTTATAGAGGTATTAAATGAGAGCCATATGCATAGCGTGCCTCCTAACTCTGAGACTCACTTTAAGGTGACTTTGGTTACTGAGGATTTTGAGGGAAAGTCTAAAGTTGCTCGTCATCAAAGTGTCTATGCCTTGCTTGGTGGCTTAATGGAGCAAGGCCTACATGCTTTGGCACTACATTTATATGTTCCGCAAGAATGGTCGAGTATCATGGGTGAGAAATCACCAGAGTCCCCAAACTGTATGGGTGGCTCTAAATAGTACAGCTGTAGCAGGCCAGAACCCTAAATAGCTGATAGATATTCAATTGGAATTGCCCTTTATTAGGAGTAGGTACGATGAGTCAATTTTTTCAGATTCATCCTGAGAACCCTCAGGCGAGGTTGATTAAACATGCGGCAGAGATCATTGAAAGCGGTGGTGTGATTGCTTATCCGACTGACTCTGCGTACGCACTAGGTTGCCATTTAGGCGACAAGAAGGCCGCCGATAAAATTAGGCAGATTCGAAAGCTTAATGAAAAGCATAACTTTACACTGGTATGTCGTGACCTAACGGATATATCAACCTACGCTAAAGTTGATAATCAACAATACCGCCAGATAAAGGCACACACACCGGGCCCTTATACGTTTATTCTCGATGCGACGACTGAAGTTCCGCGGCGTTTAATGAACCCAAAGCGACGTCAAATCGGTATCCGAATTCCGGACAACGAAATTGCTTTAGCCTTGCTGGAAGAGCTTGGTCAGCCAATAATGAGTACAACGCTTATTTTGCCTGGTGATGATATGCCTATGACTGACCCTTACGAGGTTCGTTCTTTGTTAGAGCATACGCTTGATTTGGTTATAGATGGTGGCTTCTGTGGCTTTGAGGCAACCTCTGTGGTGAACTTATCAGGCGAAGAAACGGAGATTGTTCGTAAAGGCTGCGGTGACATCTCGGCTTTCGAGGGCTAAGTATCACCGCTTGTTTAGGCGGGTACGGTTTATGCGTTTATCGTTAAGCGGAAGCTGTTATCCTTCGACAGAGCTGCTTGCTCACTATTATTGGTGATTTTGTTGGTTTTCAGTGCTTCATAGCGATGGGCGATATCATTTAATTTGTTATGCTCATTTTGTTCGCTAATTAGCTCATTAAAGAGATTATTACCAACTCCATATGCACCAGAAATCTTCACGACATTGTCTACGTAATCAAGTGTAGGCTGCTGTTTGCTCAAACGCTGAAAAGCCTCTTTAAAGTGTTTGTTGTTGTTAAGGTCAGTACTTATTTTTTCATGATCGCTTGGGCGCATCGCGCCTTTGATCTCAATGTTGCCGTAAATATCCTTCTCTACATTTAGCTGGGTTCTCGGGTTTAAGTTGTACTCAGCAAGCTTATTACGCAGAGTTTCCTTGAGGAAGGCTTTATCTTGGCCTAACTCCGTTTTGAATGTTTCAACATTTACCTTTTTACTTTGACTTTGAATGCCTAGTCTTAATAAAGTGACCGCATCGTCTAGCAATACTCGCTTTTCTGCTTGTTCTTTGCGTCTGGCACTGTCGTCTGCGTGGCTGCTGTTTTCAGTACCGTTTTGAGAGTCCTGACGTTGTAGTTGCTGAGGGATCTGTAAGGCTTGTTCTGTTGATATATGTGCCATGGTTATTTGCTCGCTAAGTTCCAGTTCGGCAATCAATGACCGTTTTCTGACAAAAAATGCTAGTTATCTAAGGAATAGCAAATTAAATGCCAAGCTTGTTAGGCGGCTAGGGTAAGTTAACATGGAATTGTCCCACCCCTAGATTTGAATAGCTGCTGGCAAAGAAGGGCTTTGCTTACTAGACTGCAGGGATTTGGTTTCTTAATAATTAGGCAATCTTGTTCTATGTCAGAAATGTCAGCGTATCGCGCACCGGTTTTACCTATTATTCTCACATTGTTGACGACGCTGGGTTGTTTTTATATACCCACCAAACTCATATTTATACCGGTTGTTCTAACCTCAATTGCTTGGGCTTGGGCCCACTATGCAAATGTGCAGAGTCTTCGTAGTCGTTATGCGGGACAAGAGCGATCACTGCTAAATGATAAGGCCACTGAACTCACTCAGGAAGCATGCGCAGTAATGAGTGAACAAGCAGAGCTTGTGAAGGAAAATCTTGTCCACATTAATCAGAAGGTGACTGAAAGCGCTGATCAGATTAGTGCCAGTTTTACCGGAATATCTCAGAAATCTGAACGACAAAGAGAGCTCTTGTTAAAAGTTGTTGCTATGGTCCATGAGGATGAAACAACAAGTGGAGAAGAGCAAGTAACAGTCAGGCAATTTGTTGATGAGTTGATGGGGATAATAGATAGTTATGTCAGATTATTGGTTGAGGTGAGTGAAAAAAGTATCTTTGCTGTTCACCGAATCGAGGATATGTCACATCATTTTGAACAAACTTTTACCTTGCTAGGGCAGATCAGGGGTATTGCTGATCAAACAAATTTATTGGCATTAAATGCGGCAATCGAGGCAGCGAGAGCTGGTGAAGCCGGCAGAGGATTTGCCGTGGTTGCTGACGAGGTACGTACCTTGTCGCAAAACTCAAACACCCTTAATGACAAAATATTTGAAACATCTGAGAACACAAAGCGCGCGATTGATGGTGTAAGCAAAATTGTGGGAGAGATCGCATCCTTGGATATGAATATGGCGATCAGTGCGAAAGCCCATGTCGATGAAATGCTTGTAGATTTGGAGCAAACAAATGTCACCATTGAAAATACTATGGATGAAGCTTCCGCTTATACAGAAACGTTAA
>NZ_LWGG01000211.1:0-573 GCF_001635365.1 Oleiphilus sp. HI0128
GTTCGTCACTAAGTAGCTGACCGTGCTCAAGCGTACTCATACCCGGATCAATAACCATGTATGATTCGAAATACAATACTCGCTCGATATCACGCAAAGTCATATCTAAAAGCATACCAATACGTGACGGCAAAGACTTCAAAAACCAGATGTGAGCAACTGGGCTAGCTAGTTCGATATGAGCCATACGGTCACGTCTTACGTTAGCAAGCGCAACTTCTACACCACACTTCTCACAAATTACACCACGATGCTTAAGGCGCTTGTACTTACCACACAAGCACTCATAGTCCTTGATAGGACCGAAAATTTTGGCACAAAATAAGCCATCACGCTCTGGCTTGAATGTACGATAGTTAATCGTTTCTGGCTTCTTAACTTCACCGTATGACCAAGATCGGATCATTTCTGGAGACGACAAGCCAATACGAATTGAGTCGAATTCCTGAGTTTGATTTTGGTTTTTTAATAGGTTTAATAAATCTTTCATCGGTTTTGCTCCAATTGGAGTTATCTATCCGCGAACGCTTCATCTAGAAGCGCTCGCCTCCGCGTAATTGTTTGTATTGACTT
>NZ_LWGG01000212.1:0-1085 GCF_001635365.1 Oleiphilus sp. HI0128
AAGGTCACTAAGCCCGAACTAGAGATGTCAGCAGCCTCACCTGAAAGCGCAGTTCCGATCACCGACCAACTAGTTTCTTCCTCATCAGCCAGATCAACAATCCCTTCATCCCCTTTAGTATCAACGGTATAGAGTTTTAGCTGCGCCTCGCCGTCTTCCAGATCCAGTTCAATAGTGTCATCATCGTTATAGCTGTCATTCCCATACTTTACACGAAGCGATACCACCTCAACCGCTGCCTCTACATCTACCGCAAGTAAGGCTGACTGCAGCTCTCCTGAGCCTCCGGGGTCACAAGTAGCACTCACATTGCTAGACCCTTCAAGCAGTAGTTCAGCCAAGCCAGTGTCGGTATCAGAGAATGCCAGAATTGTTATATCAGAAGACCCCCATTGGACGTTTTCAGTTATATCAACGGGGTCTGAGCCATAATCACCCAGCGCTGAAAATTGACTACTTTCTTCCGCATAGAGCATTTCATCAGCAGAGCTGACGGAAATACTAGTCAGACCTCCCGCCACGACTGAAACTGTCACCCCTTCACTATCAATATCATCCTGGCTTGCTATGATTTGCGCATCATCAATAGACAAACCAGAGAGGACTCCTTTATCTTCTCTCGAGCCATCAGACAGCGCTACATCACCAACATAAATAACCGAGCTATCACTGACACTCCAGCTTACTTTATCCGAAATGTCTGCCTCATCACCGTCACTATATGTTCCCCTTGCAAGCAGTTGTTGCGAGGATGTTTGACATACTGGAAGGCTCGCAGGTTGATTACTGACGGCTATCGAGACCAAGGGTGCATCGGAAGAGCGCAATGCCTTAGTCGCCGAAAGGTCGGCAAGCCGTGCTATTACATCCGCCGTACCGTTAGATTTACCTGTCGCCACACCATTACTATTCACCGATATAATCGAAGAGTCTGAACTCGACCAGCTTACCGAACTTGTAATATCAATCTGGCTGGCACCGCCATCAACATTTCCCAAGGCTGTGAATGTCTCGGTCTCCCCTTCACGCACGCGATCATTCGAGGAAACAATAGAAATAGAGGTCAAATTCTTAGTGTTGACTTC
>NZ_LWGG01000213.1:0-1241 GCF_001635365.1 Oleiphilus sp. HI0128
ACTCCGTTTTCATCAAAACTCGCACGAGCATTCGATACATTGCTTCCCGTGACGATAATATCTTTTTCCAGGTAAGCGGTACGTCCTTTCTCACTCTTGAAGTCAAACTGCTGCATTTCTCGGCTAGAAGCGCTCGACTTAGCCTCTAGACGAAACTCCAGGTTTGCTGTTTTACCAATAATACGTTTTGCTGCCGCCGTATCCTGAACACCAGGGAGCTCAACCACGATACGGTTACGCCCCTGACGCTGAACCAAAGGCTCAGCAACACCCAGTTCGTTAACACGATTTCTAAGCGTAATCAGGTTTTGTTGAACAGCATAATCTTCAATCTCTTTAATTCGCGCTTCAGATAGTTTTAGCAATAAGAAGAAGCTTTCATCTTCTTCGATTGTTGTACGTGTAAACTGACGATATTCTGATGCGGCAAGCGAAACCGCTTTGTCCAATTCCTTTTCAGACTTGAACTTAACCTTGAGGCCATCAGTGCCTTCAACCAATACCGAACGATAGCGAATTTTTTCACTACGCATCGCTGTTTTAATATCACTCATTGAGACTTGAAGCTTTTGACTCAAAGCTTTATCCATATCAACTTCGAGTAAGAAGTGAACACCACCTCGCAAATCTAGACCAAGTTTCATAGGTCCAGCACCCATAGACTTAAGCCAATCAGGTGTGCTTGGTGCCATATTTAGCGCCGCAATATAATCACTACCCAAAACATCGCTTAGGACTTCTTTTGCAGATAATTGAGCTTCGTTGTCATAGAAACGAACCAAAAGGTTATTACCATTTAACTCCGCATGCTTAACAACAACATTATTTTTCTCTAATACGCTAACGACCCGCTTCTGTAGAGCATCGTCTGCTTTTAGCGAGCTTTGCGTTCCGGTCACCTGCACAGCAAAGTCATCAGGATAGAGATTAGGTAATGAGTACACTGCACCCAATGCCAGGGTGATCAGTATGAGAATATATTTCCACGCGGGGTATGTATTGAGCATCTTAGCTCCAGATCCTTTCGGTATTATTCAAAGTAATTGAGTGTGCAGGTGTTATATCACGACGCAGACCCTGTTACGCGAACAAAGCCTAAACAAACGTAAAAACATCTCGATTAGCCTAGTCGCTCACCCTTTGTGAGCGACTAACACTGATTTAGATACCTTTTAAGGTGCCTTTTGGTAATGCTGAGGCAACTGCTACTTTCTGAATGTTCATTTCAACACCCTCAGAAA
>NZ_LWGG01000214.1:0-798 GCF_001635365.1 Oleiphilus sp. HI0128
GCCCATCTTCATTGATTTTCTCGCGGCAAAACCTAGTTCACCAAGAGCGAAGTAAAGAGCAAGTTGCAAATATTGAGCGTGGTGGTTACATCTTGAAAGACTGTGAAGGCTTGCCAGATTTGATTCTGATCGCTACAGGTTCTGAAGTAGGATTGGCAGTTGCTGCTGCAGACGAACTTACTAAGCGTGAAGTTAATGTCCGAGTTGTTTCTATGCCTTGTACTGATGTTTTTGATCAGCAAGATATCGAATATCGCCTGTCTGTTTTACCTCTTGAGGTTCCTGCGCGTATTGCTATTGAGGCAGCGATCGCCGATTACTGGTACAAGTATGTGGGTATTGACGGACGAGTGATCGGCATGAATAGTTTTGGCGAGTCTGCACCTGCAGGACAGTTGTTTGAGGAGTTCGGCTTCACTGTTGATAACATCCTAAATGTTGCCGAAGATTTGCTATAAATGCACGACCTTATAGTGAGCCTTGAAGGTATCGGACGCTCTGAATGACTTATCGTGTCGCAATTAATGGCTATGGTCGTATTGGGCAGTCTTTGTTGCGTGCTAGCTATGAACGGTCGAAAGGCCGTTCTGTTGGTGACGATTCGATAAAGTTTGTCGCTATTAATGAGCTTGCAGATGCTGATACGATTGCTTATTTGACCCGGTACGACACGACATTTGGTAGATTCCCGCTTTCAGTTGATGTCCAGGGTGACTCGAAGATGGTTGTCGGGAACGACCTAATTGCCTTAACACGTTTTTCGCAACCTAGCATGCTTCCTTGGGAGGATCTGGGTAT
>NZ_LWGG01000215.1:0-838 GCF_001635365.1 Oleiphilus sp. HI0128
TAGCATAGAAGCCCCTCATGCAAACCATTTAGCTAGTCTCTCCGGTGTTAGCAAGAAGCGATGCAATATTTTCTGGGTCATAGCAGCCACAAAAACAAAACATCTCATGTCAGTTTTTTTTACACATAAAGATCAACGATCTATAAGCACAAACTATAACAACCAAGCATTAATAGAATATATAAATAACGGCATAATTCCCGCTTACTTCAGTGAGTGCAAGAACGCACTAAAATTATTCTAAGGGAGTTTACACATGAAAAAACTAAAACCAGCATTAGTCGCTACAATGCTATGCGGCTCATCAGCAGCATTCGCTGTACCATTTAGCTATGACGCGATAGACGTTCCAGAAAGAATCCCTCAAGACGGAACAGCAGGTAACACCTACAGCTTTATCTTTAATACAGTTGGCGCCTCTGGAACCATCGCAGACCTAAATGTTTACATTGATATTGAACACACTTGGATGCAAGACCTAGATATCTTTATCACAAACACTTTTACAGGTACCGAAGTGCAGCTATTCGACCAGTATGGTGGCTCAGGTGATAACCTAGCTCAAGTCACTTTTGATGACGAAGCAGGAACTCATATAAGCACTGTCGCAGCGCCTTTTGGCCCAGGAACCTTCCAGGGCACTGAATTGCTTTCAGCATTTGATGGCGAGTCACTCAGCTCTGTGTGGCAACTTACCATCTTCGATAGATTAGCTGGCGACACAGGTACTCTTAATGCTTGGGGTATCAGTGGTGATACTGCCGACTCTGTGTCAGTAGCCGAGCCAGGTACTCTTGCTTTGCTTGGTCTTGGACTAGCAGGCCTTGGCTTTACTCGT
>NZ_LWGG01000216.1:0-902 GCF_001635365.1 Oleiphilus sp. HI0128
GTTTTTCTATCACCCACATGAAACCCCAAGTCGATATGATAAGCCTTTTCCATTGGCAAGCGTAGGATTGGAAAGCCAATCGTCTTTTCCATATCATCCAGTATCAAGTCCAGAAATTTGGGAGTCGGTGTCGTAACAACGAACCACAGATTATAACTATGCTCTCGTCCGTAGTTATGATTCACCTCTTCATATTCGTTAATCTGGGCAGCTACTTTTTCTGTCAGCTCAGATGGAACGCTCACAGCCGCCAAGAGACTAGCCCCGGCTCGCTTATGGTCAAATACCGGCCCTATGCGCGTCAGCATACCGCTATCTTTAAGTGCCAAGAGTTTGGTCAATACATCTGGTTCGGAGCAATTCAACTGCTCTGCCATGTCGGCAAAGGGCCGTGAAGTGATAGGAAAGTTACGTTGATAGGAATCTAATAAACTACTGCTCAAGTCATCCAGAACGACTCTTTCGGGTTCAATACCTGTATTGCTAGGAGCTTGTATATTCATCACATCACCTTTCTTTCTCACTGTTCTTGTTTTTGGAGCGACCGGAGCTTTATAAGCCCAAACGATGCGCCCGAGAGGTAAAGAAAATCCCACTAGGACTTGTCGCCTCAAACTGATTTATTAAATCCAAGGTTTCGGTGTCATAGATATTCACCAAGTTTAAATCTCTGACAGAAGCCCACACATGCTCACCACGTGAAGTAAACTCCATATGAAGCACACCCTTTCCAGGTTTTAGTGTTTTAAATAATGAGCGGCTTTCAGCATCTATTACTTGGAGCGTGTCATTATTTGGATAGGCAAAGTTCACCCAAATTTGGCGACCATCCGGTCTAGCCATGACAAACACTGGCTGACCATGCACATCGATTTTGTCTACTTGCTGCCAAGTGTTCATAT
>NZ_LWGG01000217.1:0-663 GCF_001635365.1 Oleiphilus sp. HI0128
TTATTAAATCGATTTCTATTGGATCGCACCTGTAGCCGCGTCACTTCGCAGTAGGGTGAAAATATACCCGCGTAGCGTCGGCATTAATTGACATAAAAGGCAATCGAGTTGATATTTAAGGACGTCGTCCAATCCTCTCCAGTCGATCTCCTAAATTCACAGGACGGGCTCGAACTGTGTGTCCTACTTCTAAAACAGACAAGATTCGAACTCGATTTATCTGATTTCCGAAGATAACAAGAAGGTAGTGTGATTTTAAAAAAAGAATTTCGGGGATCAGCGGTCAATAGAGCCGTGACAGATACGCACTCACATGTTGCTTCTGCCGCTTTACAGGCCAATCTTTGGGAGCCAATGACGCCTTTAGACCCAGACCATCCACATAAGTGGCCAACATTTCAGCTTCTAACTGTACATCTAGATCCGGTCTGAGTTCACCGGCCGCCTGTGCTTTCTCGATGAAACCGGAAATACCGGCTACCCAGTCCTTTATCCAGTGTGTTTGAGTTTGCTGCAAAGCTTGAGAATCTCCGGCCCGCTGCCAAAAGTCTCGCCAGACACAGAATTCTTTTTGCACAGTTTCGTTGATGGGCAAAGTTTGCAGCAATAAGTTCTCCAAATCCTTCGGGTTGTCTTGTATCGCCTGCACTAAACGATCTTCAG
>NZ_LWGG01000218.1:0-841 GCF_001635365.1 Oleiphilus sp. HI0128
ATACAGTGCCTACCTCGACGACTATGTAATCTATCCCTATGAAGAAGATGATATTAGCCGTAACGAGTCATTAATCAGCAAGGCCACATTAGAAGACCTACTCCCAAGCGTCACCTTAAATGGCCAAACAAAGATTTTACTAGGTGAAAATGATTGCCATATTCCTAACGAGCCAGAAGATTCAACACAACCTACCCTGGCTATCGTTACTAAAATCGACCTTGGCGCTTCACATGATATGGCGCTTTCAGATATAAAATCCAGCTGCATCGCCGCCCCCATTGCCACAATCTACGCATCATTGAACGCCGTGTATATGGTAGAAAATGAATACAGTTACGAAAACGCAAATGATTCATCTTATAGCAGTACGGTCTACAAGCTAGACTATTCGGACAATGGTCTAGAGTTTGCTGGAAGCGTAGCCCTAAGCGGCCAAGTAGGCTGGAATGAACAGTTCAGACTTAGCGAGTATCAGGATCATCTGCGAGTCGTGACCACTGACCATTCCAGCACAGAGAGAAATATACATCGGCTACATACCATCAATATTGATGATACAGAGCTGAACCTGAATGCAACAATCCCTAATGAATCGGCTCCGGAAGCTATCGGAAAACCAGGAGAGTCAATCTACAGTGTTCGATTTGACGGTGACAAAGCTTATATCGTGACCTTTAGACAAATCGACCCATTTTATGTACTTGACTTATCTAATCACGACTCTCCTCGCGTCGCAGGTGAATTAGAACTGCCCGGCTTTTCAAACTACCTTCACCCCTTCGGCGATACACTTGTCTTTGGCCTAGGCCGCGGCTCGGAAGGTGGCGTCGCAACAAAT
>NZ_LWGG01000219.1:0-953 GCF_001635365.1 Oleiphilus sp. HI0128
CTTTACAGGCGCTGCATAAGCGTCTTGCCAGTCGTTGTGCGATGATAAGACTGACAGATGTGGCGATGTTGAATGCCGGAACGCCCATATTGATCATACGAGTTAGAGTTTCTGGTGCGCTATTGGTATGTAGGGTCGACATAACCATATGACCTGTCTGTGCAGCTTTGATTGCGATAGACGCAGTTTCCAGGTCTCGAATCTCACCAACCATGATGATGTCAGGATCTTGACGTAAGAAAGACCTAAGTGCTTCAGGGAAGCCAAGCCCGACTTTAGGGTTAACGTTAACCTGGTTGATGCCTTCCAGGTTAATCTCAACCGGGTCTTCTGCGGTAGAGATATTTCGTTCGTCAGTATTTAGTATATTCAAACCGGTATAGAGTGATACTGTTTTACCACTCCCCGTAGGGCCGGTTACTAGGATAAGCCCTTGCGGCTGGTGAAGCGCATCCATATAGAGCTCTTTCTGGACGTCTTCGTAACCCAATGCGTCAATCCCCATTTTCGCGCTGCTCGGGTCAAGAATACGCAATACAATTTTTTCGCCCCACAACGTAGGTAGGGTATTCACCCGGAAATCAATCGCTTTGGTTTTTGATAGCTTTAGCTTAATACGTCCATCTTGAGGAATTCGCCGCTCAGAAATATCCAGCTGGGACATAACCTTTAAACGGGCTGATATCTTGGGGGCCAGTTTAATGGAGGGCTTTGAAACTTCGTGTAATATACCGTCTGTACGGTAGCGAACGCGGTAGCTTTTTTCATAAGGTTCGAAGTGTAAATCTGATGCGCCAGTTTTGATTGCGTCGAGTAGCATCTTGTTGACGTATTTAACAATCGGCGCATCATCCGCATCACTAGCCGACACTTCATTGTCTGAGTCATCGCTCTGATCAACATCGATGTCGTCAAGGTCTGCATCGTCCAGATCGCCCATCGTTGTATCCTGC
>NZ_LWGG01000220.1:0-972 GCF_001635365.1 Oleiphilus sp. HI0128
TTGATGCACCTGATGCGTAAGTCACCCACGCCAACTTTCGCGATTGGCCACCAAAAAATGTGCCCTGAAATGAAAATAGCCGCAGCTATCGATGTAAGTAACATTGATGTTGATAGCGGCTTGAATCAGCAGATACTTGATGCAGCTTTGAGCCTGGCGGAGTTATATCGCGCAGAGCTGCATATTGTTCATATCTGGCACCTTGCGGGTGAAGGGTATCTTAGTACTTGGGGGCGGCGCAGTGACTTCGAGGTCGGAGCTATGGCAAGAGAAGAAAAGCACTCTAGGAAAGAGAGAGTTGACGCCCTAACGGGGCATGCTAAGCGGCGTATTCGAGAGATACATTTAGTTGAGGGGCAGCCCAAGAATGAAATACCCAAATTCGTCGATGATCAGTCAATTGATATCTTGGTGATGGGGACTGTGTGCCGTTCAAATGTTGCTGGCATGATCATAGGCAATACCGCAGAGTCTATTTTGGGTAAGGTCAATTGCTCAGTGCTGACTTTGAAGCCAGAAGGGTTTGAGTCTCCTGTTGTTAAATAGTGAGTGATTCAATACCTTATTAGATAGGACACTTAAGATGAAAAATGACACTGAAAGTATTTTGATTTCTCGTATTTATGTCTTGGTTCGGTACTGCGTCCGGTTACTCTCAATATTGATGGCTGTCGTTATTGTGATGGGCGTTATTGATGTTGGCTGGACACTGTATCAAAAGCTCATAACACCGCCGCTGTTTATACTCACTATCTCTGATATGTTGGCAACGTTTGGGGCGTTCATGGCAGTCTTGATTGCCATTGAGATCCTTATCAATATTACCGTCTATCTACGTGATGATGTGATTCATGTAAAGATTGTGATGGCTACTGCCCTAATGGCGGTAGCGCGAAAGGTGATTATTCTGGATTACAAAGAGGTTCAACCAGAGTATGTTTATGCCACCGCAGTACTAGTCTTCGCGATGAG
>NZ_LWGG01000221.1:0-8506 GCF_001635365.1 Oleiphilus sp. HI0128
GCAAGTCGTCAATAACCTACTAACAGAGATAGATCATCATATAATCCCAGCCTCATAGAGAGTTTTTCTTAGGCAATAAAAAACCCGACTAAAAAGTCGGGTCAAAATCACAACAAATACTTCAAAGAAAAATAATGAAACCTATTCCGGGTCAGAGGGCCTGAATCACTTCCCCGTACTTCAATGTTTGTAGAATACGACATTAAAAACGTGATGTATGTATCACTTTTCTTTCATTATGTAACAATTGTTTTCAAGCTCTCAGTCATTCGCGCAAGGCAAGACCGCCTCAAAGATGCTCCCCACCTGAGCATTCGAACGGTATTTGATTTCACCCTTATGGAGTTTCATGATTCGCTGACAGATTGACAAGCCCAAGCCTGCACTTCGCTCTCCAGCTGTTGGCTTGGTTGATATATTGCAGAATGGCTTGAACAATAAGTGCTGCTCGGCCTTTGGTATTCCACCAGCCTCATCAATCACTTCGATACGCACCTTTTTATGATTACTCGATAAACGAACATCAATTTTCCCACCAACTGGCGAGTATTTAATTGCATTGGAAATCAGGTTATAGGCAACTTCTTTAATTCGCATGCTATCTGCTTCAACCCATACGGCTTCGACTGGCAATTCCAAGTTAAGTTTTTGCTGCTTATCATTCGCCAGGAGCTGGGCATCAGCAACAGCTTTATCCAATAGGGAACAAAGGTTTTCCCGATCTATATCGATTGAGATATTAGCATCCTCAATCGAACTCACATCAAGCAATCTATCCAGCAACTCCTCCATACTCTCTGCAGCTTCGATAACTAAACCCAGCAACATTTCCGGGTGCTCTCCGGATATTTCCCTTTTCAACATACTCGCAGCTGAAGATACAACACCCAAAGGGCCACGAATATCGTGAGCCGCCATACCAAGCAACTCATTCTTCTGCTGGTTCAAACTACTCAACTCAGAGAACTGATCCAGAAGCTGGGCATTGGCGTTGACTCGACTGCATACTTGCTCTTGCTGGAAAGGTTTTAATAGAAAGTCATTCCCACCATGCTTCATAAATTGCGCTATTTGGTCTGATGATGCCTTTCCTGACACACCAATAATAGCCATCTGACTCATATCAAAGCGTGAACGCAAAGCACCCAGCAACTCAAATCCATCCATGCCATTCATAATCAAGTCGACAAGAATAATTTTGTATTGATAACCCTGGTCGAGCAAATCCAGCGCCTTTTCAGCCGACCCCACAGAGGTAACACTAAAACACTGCTTCTCGAGCAATGCACTCATAAAATCTCTGGATGACGGTGCATCATCAACGACCAAAACCTCCATACTCCGATTGGCAGACATTCGATTAATCACCTGCACAACGTAACTGATATCCTGCTGCCCGTTCTTCAACACATAATCGGATACGCCCAAGGATAAAACCATCTCACGTAGATTTGGACTAAAGTTGCCGGTAAAAGCGATACATGGAATACTCTTTTCTGCCATTAGCTTTGCAGCAGCGCCATCACTTTCATCGGGCAGGTTCAAGTCTGTGATCGCAACAAATATTTCTTCTTGATGCAGCTCCACTAACTGAACCGCTTCAGAATAATTAAGCGCGACCAGCACTTGATAACTACCTTCTTGTCTCAGCGCCGCCTCTACACTCAATGCAAACGCTTTGCTATCCTCAACAATCAAAACAGTATTTTTCATCAAACAACCCAACAAGTGAATCTTAGTTCTATTCTATTCACCCTAAATTAAAAAAAGAGATCAAGAACAAGACCCCTTAATTACCTCCAGGTAATTATTAAGCACATAGCTATTTAATATAGTAGAGTTCGTATTGTTTTCACGATTAAAATACTCACAGAGCCATTAATTAAGCGATCTTTTATATGAATTTTCTAAAATTAGTCAGCGCCTTCTGCTTATTATTGCTGGCGACAGCCCATGCAAAAGACGCCATTGCGACCGATACGAAGCTATCAGAACAACTAATTTCATCTTGGATGAAGTCTCAAGACGCCCTGGAAGACTGGGGTAAGAAGCACCAAGCCCAACTGGAAGCAAAGACTAAGGATGAAACCGAAGTCGAAGATCCAAGTAAGATGACACCTGAAAGCATGATATCCCCCCTGAAAGCAGCGGGCTTATATTCAAGCGCCAATCAGCTTGTTCAGTCTCAAGGTTTCTCTAGTATCGATGAGTGGGCCGCGATCACCTTAAGAATTACCAAAGCGGCTGCCGCTATTGAATTTGAGGCGAACCCGGAAATGATGGACACCAGCCGACTTGAAGCCTTAAGGAATTCGAGTGACATCAGCCCGGAGCACAAACAAGTGTTAAGCAATGCTATTGAGAAAAACCAAGCCATGGTGAAACAGATACTGTCGAGCGCAAGCACTGCGGACAAAGAAGCGATCAAGCCCTTTTTGAACGATATCCTAAAAATGATGGAAGAACCTTATTAAACATATGGCCACCCAGGCATTACTCACCAAACTAAAACAAAGTCCTCCTTAAGTAGACCCACAACCCCATGTCCAAAATAAAATCTGATGCTGATAGCCTCATCAAAAAGCATCGCAATCTTATCCACTCCCAAGACAAGAAAGTTATCTCTCATGTACAACGTGAGCAAGATGATGGCTGGCTAGTTAATACGCTAATGCTTGAAGATTGCGATACGCCATTTCAGTTTAAGCGACAAAAAACCTACAAAAACCTAAAAGGCGCTCGAGTCAACCTAACCTACTATTCAGACACACAAAAGCTCGCTGGAATGGATTTTGAGCTGATGAAAGTAGTACGAATTCGTATAGCATGACTCCAAGTCATTTTACTTTTCAATAATTAGAGCTTATACTCTATTTTTTTAGAGCAGTTACTCTAAACATCCACTCTACAACTTTGCGAATTACGATTAGGTATTGTCATGTTATTTTCTTTAAAAGTTCAATATTACAAAGGTCTAGCAAAAGCACTAAAGGTCGCTGCAGCAGTCGTTCCGATGCCAAAGCCAACGCTTTTCACTGGTGCAGACTCCTCACTGGAATTATGCGATGCTATTGGCCAACTAGGCATTAAAAAGCTAATGATTGCGACCGATGAAGTACTCGTCAGCATCGGACTAATCGACAAAATCAAAGCTCGCTTGGAAGAACTTGACATCAAATACGTAATCTACGACGGCATTCTTCCTGACCCAACCTATGATCAGGTACAAGCAGGTCTAGACTTATTAAGAAACAACAACTGCGAAGCAATTCTTGCCGTAGGCGGTGGCTCACCGATTGATGCAAGCAAGGCTATCGCAGCACGCGCAACAAATGACAAGCCATTAGAGAAGATGGCCGGCTTATTCAAGTTACGTAAAGCACCTTTGCCACTATTCGCCATCCCGACAACTGCAGGCACTGGCTCAGAAGTAACCATCGTGTCTGTCGTATCAGACCCTGAAACCCATCAAAAGACACCTATCATTGACCCTAAACTGGTACCCATGATGGCCGCTTTAGACGGCGCAATGATGCTAGGCCTACCTGCTGCAGTGACGGCTGCAACCGGAATGGACGCACTGACTCATGCGATTGAGTCTTACATTTCAGTTAATGCTACCGATGAGACCGACGCTTACGGAACAGCTGCTACACGTCTAATCATGGAAAATCTTGAAACAGCAGTGAAAGATGGCAGCAACCTGGAAGCTCGACAAAATATGGCTATGGCGTCTTACTATGCCGGCCTGGCTTTCACCAAAGCGAGCGTAGGCTATGTTCACGCCATCGCCCACAACTTTGGTGCGTATTACTCTACACCACACGGTTTGGCCAACTCGATTGTCCTACCGCATGTTCTGGATTATTCAAAAGATGAAATTACAGAACGTCTTGCCAAGCTCGCGGAAGTAAGCGGGCTAAAAGAAGGTAAAGAAAGCAACAGGGAACTTGCCGATAAGTTTATTCAGCGAATTCGTGAAATGCTCAAAAGCTTTGACATCCCTGAGCAACTTGGCGACCTTAAGACCGAGGACATCCCAAAGATTGCCAAATCAGCTCTTGAAGAAGCACATCTTAACTACCCAGTGCCCAAGTATATGAACCAGAAGGTATGTGAAAACCTGCTGAATAAAATGGTCGCTTAAGTAAAGCAAGTAAGTCTAAGCATAGACTATTGACAAAGGACTAATAAAACGGCATAGTCTCGCGTCATTTTTATATGAACTGGGATCGAGCACTTTTCAGCAACATCAAGTGTAAGCGCTCCCAGTTAATTTTTTAGTAATCCGCGAAATTTAGGAGCAACACGGTGGCCAACTCCCCATCTTCAAAAAAGCGCGCGCGTCAGCAAGAGAAACGCCGCCAACACAATGCTAGCCAACGTTCAATGGTTAGAACTTACATCAAAAAAGTAGACGCTGAAATTGCTGGCGGAAACTACGATAACGCACAAGCAGCTTTCCTAACTGCTCAGCCAATTATCGACGGCATGGTAAACAAGGGCATCTTCCCTAAAAACCGCGCCGCTCGCATCAAGAGCAACCTGAACGCACAAGTTAAAGCCCTTAAAGCTTAAGCTTCGCTCTCAGGCATAAAAAAACCGGCAAACGCCGGTTTTTTTATGCCTGAAGTTTAGCATCTCAAAGCAACACAAGATTATCACGATGAATAAGCTCAGCTTCATGGCAAAAGCCTAGAATCGATAAGATTTCGTCACTCGACTTACCTAGAATCCTCTTCGCATCTGGCGCATCATAATTTACTAAGCCTCGCGCAAATTCCCTGCCAGAACTATCTTTGCACGAGACCATATCACCACGCTTGAAACGACCACTTGCCGAAACAACCCCGACAGACAGTAAACTTTTACCACCACGCTCTAGCACTGCCACAGCCCCATCATCAAGCACCAAATTACCTGCTGTCTGGAGATGCCCTGCCAACCATTGCTTACGCGCAACTTGTCTTGAGGTTGAAGGCAGCATCATAGTACCCAAATCCTCTGCCGCTCTTAAGCGCAACAAAACACTTTCTATCTTGCCACCAACAATCACACTATAAGCACCGGAACGCGCCGCCAAACGGGCTGCTCGCACCTTGGTCGCCATTCCACCACGCCCTAGCGCACCTGCACCACCGGAAGCCATCTCCTCTAGCCGCTCATCTGAGGCCAATACCTGAGTCAACATTTGCGCATCAGCATTTCGACGCGGATCCTTATCAAACATCCCCGCCTGATCCGTTAAAATTATCAGGCCATCAGCCTCAACCAAGTTGGCAACCAAAGCCCCCAAGGTATCATTATCACCAAAACGAATCTCATCCGTCACAACCGTATCATTTTCGTTGATAATTGGAATGGCACCCAACTCAACAATTGAACGAACGGTACTTCTAGCATTCAAGTAGCGCTTGCGGTTAGACAGATCATCGTGCGTCAACAAGACTTGAGCTGTATGCAAGCCATGCTTTTGGAACTCTTCTTCATAGGCCTGAACCAAACCCATTTGCCCGACCGCAGCCGCAGCTTGCAGCAAGTGTAACTCCTGAGGACGCTCGCTCATCCCCAAGCGCGCCATACCTTCCGCCACAGATCCGGAAGACACTAAAATAATTTCAAGCCCCTGACGATGCAACTTAGACAACTGCGCCACCCAGTCACCGATAGACTCTCGAGCCAAGCCCTTACCATCATCAGTCAGCAATGCACTGCCGATTTTCACAACCCAACGGTTTGCACGACTTAGCTCAGCGCGCCCAGTACACTCAGTCATATTGATACAACCCTATCGCCCACCACAAAACCACTCACCACACTACTGAGCATATACCACTTCAACACCATCATCGTCATCGCCGTCATCAAAATCGTCATCCAGCTCCTCACCTGCCAGGCGCTTAGCCTTGCGAGCCGCCTTCAGAGCCTCTAGATTATCTCTAGCTTCCTGATGCATCTTATCCTTAATCAATTGCTCCTGCTCAGCTAAGGCTTCATCAGCTGCCTCAGCCGCATTCTTCTCATCAATCCATGTCATGATATCCCGACACAAGTTCGCTAGACCAGCAGACTTAATTGCCGACACCTGATAAACGGGCCCCGTCCAATTTAACGCTTCTACTAATTTCTCGCATATAGCCTTACGATCTTCTTCTGGCAATAAATCAAGCTTATTCAGAACCAGCCAGCGATCCCGGGAAGCCAAGGTAGGGCTAAACTTTTCCAACTCAGCCGCTATCGCCTGCACCACCTGAGCCGGATCTGAGCCATCGTAAGGCGCCATATCAACAACATGAAGCAACAGACGAGTTCTTACCAAATGCTTCAGAAAACGAACACCAAGGCCCGCTCCTTCTGCAGCACCCTCAATCAAGCCTGGAATATCAGCAACCACAAAACTCTTATGCTCTTCAACACGCACTACACCCAAATTAGGTACTAACGTTGTGAAGGGGTAATTAGCCACTTTAGGCTTAGCTGCAGAAATTGAACGAATCAGCGTAGACTTACCTGCATTAGGCATACCAAGCAAACCTACATCCGCCAACACCTTCAACTCCAAACGCAGGCTACGTGACTCACCTTCACTCCCTTTAGTTGTCTGACGGGGCGCTCTATTCACACTGGATTTGAAACGAGTGTTACCCAAACCATGAAAGCCACCTTGCGCCACGATGAGCTCTTGCCCGATCTCAGTCAAATCCCCTAGCACTTCTTCAGTGTCCGTGTCGATAACTGAAGTCCCTACCGGAACCTGAAGAAACAAACTCTCACCCTTTGCTCCAGTACAATTACGCCCGGCACCCTGCTCACCAGATTGAGCGCGATAATGCCTGACATAACGATAATCGACCAAAGTATTCAGCGACTCACTTGCCACCAGAATAACTGAACCGCCGTCTCCGCCATCTCCACCATCAGGCCCACCCTTCGGAATGTACTTCTCTCGACGAAAGCTCAAGCAACCGTTACCACCTTTACCAGCCTCTACTCCAATTGTCGCTTCATCAACAAACTTCATTGCACACCCCTTAGATTAGTACCCAACGACCAACATTTGACCCTATAAGGAAAATAAAGTCGATCAGCAAATAAATTGCAAAAAAAAAGCTCCGCACAGCGGAGCCTTTTCCAAATCCGTAACGACTGCTTACTCCGCAGCTTCAACCGTCACATATTTGCGGTTCAAAGGACCTTTTGTTACAAACTTCACAACACCACCAGATGTTGCAAACAATGTATGATCCTTACCACAACCAACATTATCGCCTGCGTGGAAACGTGTACCACGTTGACGCACAATAATGTTGCCTGCTTTAACTACTTCACCACCGAATCGCTTAACACCTAAACGTTTCGACTCCGAATCGCGACCGTTGCGGGTACTACCACCCGCCTTCTTATGAGCCATTATCCTACTCCTATTGTCTGTTCGTATCTAAACCGGTTTAATTGCTCCTGAGAGCGACCATAAACTCAGTGTTAGCCTTTAATTCCAGTAATTTTCACCTCAGTATACCACTGACGGTGACCCATTCTCTTCATGTGGTGCTTACGACGCTTGAACTTCAAGATACGTACCTTCTCGTGACGACCATGATCAACAACCTCAGCCGTTACTTTTGCACCCTCAACATTTGGCGCGCCAACTTTAACATCGTCGCCATTTGCAACAAGTAATACACGGTCAAATTCAACCGTCCCACCTGTTTCAACTTCAATTTTTTCCAGCTTTAACACTTCACCTTCGGTGACACGGTGCTGCTTACCACCGCTTACAATAACTGCGTACATTTGGTTTTCTCCAAATTTTTCATATCGCCTAACACACCTGAACTTCCGCTAATAATAAGCATTACCCAGATGAATCAAACTTACCAAGACCTATATATTGAGAACTAAATCTCCGGCCTCACTTTCTACCCGCATGTGTTACTTACGACCAATTTTCCCCAAACTGATATTTACAGTTTTTTGAAAAATCTGATCTCCAGTTTCTAAAGGAAGCTCTTTGGCAACCCTATCACTGAGAACACCCATGACTTTTAGGGCGCGCAATTGTATTTTATTCAACCAAGTGTTGCAAGCACATTCTAGCCAAAACAAGACTTTAATTATTGTATGGCGGATAGTAATTCTTGACAGACAAGCACAGCCCCCCTAGCATGTCAGCCAATTTTAGTCGGCTCTATTTTAAGATATTCAATATGCAAATTCAGGCAATCTACGACAGCGTTGAAAAAGACTTCAGTGAAGTAAACCAGTTTATCACTTCCCAGTTATCTTCAGATGTCCCCTTAGTAGAAAAAATTGCGCAATATATCGTCGAAAGCGGTGGTAAGCGTATGCGCCCCTTACTAGTCCTTCTTACCAGCAGAGCCTTAGGGGAAGCTAGTCAGGATCAATGCAAACTAGCCACTATTATCGAGTTTTTGCATACAGCCACATTATTACATGACGACGTTGTCGACACATCAAACATGCGCCGCGGGCGCTCTACTGCCAA
>NZ_LWGG01000222.1:0-24685 GCF_001635365.1 Oleiphilus sp. HI0128
TAAGAATCCAGGGTAAAACTCGAGCGAGCAATACCAATGAGCTCCCGAAAGCGAGCTAATGTCTGAACGTCATGAGCTTTAACAACTGAGGTATCAGATGCCTTAAATAAATAGCGGTAATAACTATCAGCAAGGTCACCACGAAAATGAAACCAGAAAACTGTCCAGGGTGTTTCAGGGTCAGAGCGGTATTGGTGGGCTGTTTCAGGCGGTAAAATAAACAGGTCCCCTTGGTGAATCTCCCCCTTGTAGTGACTCGTACTTAGATAACCCTGCCCTTCAGCACAATAAATAAGAATATAGTCGTCATGCGCAATTCTCTCCATCTCATGCTTTGCTGCGCTGGGGTAATAACCAATCGACGAAGCAAAGATTTGGCGAGCTATTGGATGAAGCGCGAGCTGTTGCAGAATATGCTTTGGCACACGAATTCGCGTTGCCTGCCTATCCGACAGAGGCCAGTTAGAGGGTTCGCTCATATATAACACTCAGTCAAAAAGCAATATAATCCATATCGATCGCAATTTAGTCAATGACTCTATGCATAATTGTTAGTAGAGTGGCTATCAAATATAAAACATTAGAAATATAAGTTTTACTCGTCTACGACCTTCATTAGCATTCTAAATACTGCATAAAGAATAATAAGGACTCCAATCATGCCTCATCAAGTTCCACTCTTAATCAATGGCGAATTTGTTCACAGTGAAAGCGTGCAAAAACAAAACGTTCTTAACCCCGCGACACAAGAGGTACTTGCAGAGGTCTCATTCGCCACGAAAGGCGAAATTGATCGCGCCGTTGAAGGCGCCAAAGCCGCATTCTTAGAGTGGAAAGAAACCCCTGTCAGTGAGCGCGCTCGCTTGATGCTACGTTACCAGTATTTGTTAAAGGAACATCAGCGTGAGATTGCCGAGATTCTTGCTAAAGACACGGGTAAAAATATTGAAGATGCTATGGGTGATGTATGGCGCGGTATTGAAGTTGTCGAGCATGCTTGCAACATTCCTTCCCTGTTAATGGGTGAGACTGTCGAAAATGTTGCTAAGGGCGTAGATACCTATAGCCTGACCCAGCCGCTTGGTGTGACGCTCGGTATTACCCCGTTTAACTTTCCGGCAATGATTCCGCTTTGGATGTTCCCTATGGCAACAGCCTGTGGAAACGCCATGATCCTTAAGCCCTCTGAGCAAGTTCCCTTAGCGACTGTTCGTTTATTAGAGCTATTCCAGGAAGCCGGGGCACCCAAAGGTCTGGTGCAAATGATTCATGGTGGCAAAGACCAGGTTCACCAACTTATTAAACATCCTGATATTCTGGCGACCTCATTTGTTGGTTCAGTACCTGTTGCCAAAGATGTGTATCTAACAACCACTCGCGAGATGAAGCGTGCTCAATGCTTTGCCGGTGCGAAAAATCACATGGTCGTACTACCTGATGCCGACAAAGACACCGTCATGAACGCATTAGTCGGCGCTACGGTTGGCGCTGCCGGACAACGCTGCATGGCAATTAGCGTGATTGTTTTTGTTGGCGAAACAATCGTCTGGGCAGATGAGCTCGCTGAACGCCTAAAAGCGGTTAAGCCCGGCACTTGGGACTCACCTGATTCAGCTTATGGGCCTTTGATTAGTCCTCAGGCTGTAGAGCGTGTTTCAGGCTTGATTCAAAAAGGAATAGATCAAGGTGCTAACTGCTTGATAGATGGTCGAAACATTGTTGTAGAAGGTTACCCTAATGGCAACTGGTTAGGCCCTACACTCTTCACCGGCGTTTCGACTGAGATGGACATATACCAGGAAGAAATTTTCGGGCCAGTTGTGTCATGCATGAACGTTGAAACGCTTGAAGATGCAATCAATTTGGTTAACAGTAACCCCTACGGCAACGGTACCTCAATATTTACCCAATCTGGCGTTAGTGCACGAAAATATCAGCACGAAATAGAAGTTGGTCAAGTTGGTATTAACCTGCCCATTCCCGTTCCGCTACCTTTCTTTTCATTTACTGGTTGGAAAGGCTCGTTTATGGGGGATTTACATGCTTACGGAAAGCAGGCAGTCCGCTTTTATACTGAGACAAAAACAATTACAGCAAGCTGGAAATCATCTCCTGCGCAAGCACCCAACATGTCGATTAGCTTAAAGTAGACAGATTAATTTATAAGGCCACCTAAAGTATTATATTTTATGAATTACGACTTAAACGAAGATCAGCTCGCTTTCCAGGAAACAGCAAAACGTTTCGCAGAGACAGAACTTGCACCTCAGGCTAGTATATGGGACGCAGCCTGCGAGTTCCCGAAGCAAGCCTTTGTCGAAGCAGGTAAACTTGGGTTTATGGCCATGTACGTGCCAGAGGCTGATAAAGGTATTGGTCTGTCGCGATTAGACAGCTCCATTATTATGGAAGAACTAGCGTCCGGCTGCACCTCTACCGCTGCGTTTATTAGCATCCATAATATGGCGTTTAATATGCTCGCTCGCTATGGGCGTAAGTCTCTGGTAGATCAGTGGTCAGAAGCGCTAGCATCAGGGCGTAAACTCGTCAGTTATTGTCTGACTGAACCGGGAGCCGGGTCTGACGCTGCCTCACTAACGACCAGTGGAAAACTCGAAGGCGATCACTATATCGTTAATGGTTGTAAAGCCTTCATATCCGGCGCTGGCGATACTGACCTTTTAGTCACAATGCTTAGAACTGGCGAGGCAGGCCCAAAAGGTATTACTTGCCTTGCCATACCCGCTACAAGTGAAGGTATCAGTTTTGGTAAGAAAGAAGAAAAGCTCGGATGGAGCAATCAACCGACCCGCTTGATTCATTTTGAGAATGTACGCGTACCCAAAGAAAACCTTTTGGCACATGAAGGTGACGGTTTCAAGTTGGCGATGGAAGGCCTAGATGGCGGCCGAATCAATATTGCTGCCTGCTCAGTCGGTACTGCGCGCGCGAGCCTGCGACAGAGTATTAGCTATGTTAAGGAGCGCAAGCAATTCAATCAGACGATTGCCGATTTTCAAGCCACCCAGTTCAAACTGTCTGATATGCTGACAGAGCTTGTAGCCTCTCGCCAGATGATCCGCCTAGCCGCATTTAAACTCGACCAAGGTGCAGCCGATAAATCGGTTCATTGCGCGATGGCTAAACGCCTAGCGACTGATCTCGGTTTTAAGATTTGCGATGAAGCCCTACAATTGCACGGTGGTTACGGCTATATCAAGGAATACCCTATCGAACGTTACTTTAGAGATACGCGCGTGCATCGTATTCTCGAAGGTACTAACGAAGTAATGCGCTTAATCATTGCTAGAGCCTTGTTATCTGATGAAAACTTCCAGCTTCTCGGATAAGCTAGTAGGCAAGCTTCGCGCATTCCAATCTTCTGAAAAAGGAAAGAACACCCGCTATGACACAAGAAAATCAGACTATTTCCCCTAGTGACAAAATTATTGTTACTGTCGATGGTCATATTGCTAAAATTACTATCAACAATCCACCTGCAAATACCTGGGACTTGGAAAGCCTTGGCGCGCTTTCAAGCGTCATCGTAAAACTCAATGCAATGAGCGGAATAAGTGCCTTAGTCATACACGGGCAAGGCGAAAAGTTTTTCTCTGCTGGTGCAGACCTTAAGCAGTTTAGTAGCGGCGACAAGATACTTTCAAAAGATGTTGCACACCGTTTTGGCGAAGCATTTGAAGCCCTTGCAAGTTTTAAGGGTGTATCCATCGCGGCTATCAATGGTTACGCGATGGGTGGAGGTCTTGAGTGTGCACTTGCCTGTGATATCCGTATCGTCGAAGAACAGGCTCAGGTTGCACTGCCTGAAGCAGGTGTTGGTCTTTTACCATGCGCTGGTGGCACACAGCGGTTGAGTTGGTTAATTGGCGAAGCGTGGGCAAGTAAAATGATCTTGCTCGGGCAGAGAATGGATGCCGAAACAGCCGTTCAAACCGGATTAGCACTAGAAAGTGTACCGAAAGGCGAGGCCTTATCAAGCGCCATGAACTATGCACAGTCTGCAAGTAAGCAAAGCCCCGATGCTTTGTTTGCCTGTAAAAAGCTTTTAAGTACAGCTCGAGAAAACGCCATATCGCTTTCACTTCAGCATGAGCGCACCGAATTCATTAATCTAATTGGTGGTGACAACCAACTTGAAGGCACTAATTCGTTTCTCGAGAAACGCTCTCCAGAGTGGAAAAAGTAAATGAATAAATCATCACAAGCAACTGAGACTGTCGAAACAACAGCGTCCGAAGAAGTGCTAGTCGAAGTACTTGCTGCTAAAAATGGCAGTGTGGGAGTTTTAACACTCAACTCCGAAAAGACGCTAAACGCCCTATCGCTTCAAATGGTCCGTTTACTCACGCAGTCACTAAAAGATTGGGCAAGTAACGATGATATTCAAGCTGTAATTTTAAAGGGGCAAGGCAGCAAAGCCTTTTGCGCTGGCGGCGATGTCCAAGCACTTTATCGCTCTGCGATAGCACAACAAGACGGTGCTTGTATCGATGCAGAACAGTTCTTTTTTGAGGAATATCAACTCAATTATCTTATTCATACTTATTACAAACCGATCATTTGTATTGGGCATGGCTTTGTCATGGGTGGTGGTTTAGGTTTACTCGCTGGCGCCAGTCATCGAGTTATCACCGACACCACTAAACTGGCTATGCCCGAGATAACTATTGGTCTGTTCCCTGATGTAGGTGGAACACAATTTCTTAATCAGGTTCCCTATAATCTAGGATATTTTCTGGCGTTAACGGGCGTAGCTATTAATGCAGCCGATACACTATTTTGCCGCTTAGCTGATTTTGCCATTGAGTTAAATGATGTCGAAAAGCTGATTCATGCAATATCCAAGCTTGAATTTTCAGAAGAAAATGATAACAACCACCTCTTGGTAACAGAAGCTATAAAGGCACTAGAGCTTACAAGCAAACAACTTCAAAGTTCGCAAATAAAGCTAAACCTACAAGTGCTTGAGCAGGCGTGCCAGCATAACTCTTTATGTTCAATTACGGATGCAATCGTAGCTTTTGATGAAAGTAACACTTTTCTCAACAAATCTAAGCAAACTTTACTTGCTGGCTCCCCGTTATCTCTTGTTGCGATTTATGAGCAGTTAAAACGCCATCGTTATACTGATTTACAAAACGCTTTTACAAGCGAGCTGGTTTTAGCGACCAACATGATCCGTCATCCCGATTTTGCGGAGGGCGTTCGTGCGCTATTAATAGATAAAGACAAAACACCTAAGTGGGAATACGCGCACTATACCCATATCCCAAGTTCCGTTATTGAGTCTTTATTTAGTAGGCCTTGGGATAAAAACCCTTTAGATGGGCTACTGGCTTAAGCAAAGCTTCTTATAAATAACAAAGGGGGCTATTCTGCCCCTTCCAAGATTGGGAAAATAATAATGACAACGATCGCGTTTATAGGTCTAGGGAACATGGGACGTCCCATGGCAAAAAATCTTGTAAAAGCGGGTTACAACCTGCGGGTATATGATTTAGCCAAGACTCCACTAGAAGAGATGAAGCAACTCGGTGCGCATGTCGCAAGCTCGGCATCACAAGCGTGCAAAGACGCTACTATCCTTATATCCATGCTGCCTGCAGGTAGGCATGTGTTAGGGCTTTATCTTGAAGGCGAAAAACTATTATCAATCATTGATAAAGAAACCTTAGTGATTGATTGCTCAACGATCGAAGCGGAGTCTGCTATTAGCGTACATAACGCAGCAAAAGATAAAGGTATTTCAATGCTTGATGCTCCTGTTTCAGGTGGCGTCGCAGCCGCCGCCGCAGGAACACTGACATTTATGTGTGGAGGTTCAGAAACCAATTTTGATAAAGCAAAACCTGTTCTTAGCGCCATGGGGAGCAATATATTTTTGGCAGGGACTGACGGAGCCGGGCAAGTCGCTAAAATGTGTAATAACATGCTCCTTGCTATTCATATGATTGGCACAAGTGAAGCATTGAAATTAGGTGAAAATAACGGTTTGGATGCTAAAGTACTTTCTGAAATAATGCTCGCAAGCTCAGGAAAGAACTGGAGTTTAGAAAAGTATAACCCTTATCCTGGCGTCATGGAGACCAGCCCTGCATCGAATAACTATCAGCCTGGTTTTATGGTCGACCTAATGACAAAAGATCTTGGTTTGGCGGCCTTAAACGCACAAAGTACTGGAAGTAACACGCCACTCGGTAATGCAGCCTATGAAATGTATCAAAAAAAACAAGCTTCAGGCGATGGATTAAAAGACTTCTCGAGTATTATTGAGCTTCTTTCTTAAGTAAGTACAAAAAAATTAGCTTACTACTGTTGTAAGCCCTTTCCCTTAGATAAACTCTTATGCCTGCGCGCCTATTTCTTTTATAGGAATAGGTTAATTTATCGTTTCTTCATTAAGGCTTTAACCGTGCTTTCTACGCCTCAATATAAGACTATTTTAATCATAGCGTTTTTACACTTTTTTACTGGTAAGGCGCTTGCTGCCGAAATTATTACCGAGTCACATGGCTTTGCTTTGTACGGCGACCTTAAATACCCGCAGGACTTTTCTCATTTTGACCATGTCAATCCTAACGCCGCCAAAGGTGGGAACCTGCGTCTAATGGGTTTCGGTTCTTTTGATTCTCTAAACCCTTACATTTTAAAAGGAACCAGCCCCTTCAATTCTCCGGGAATGTTTATGTATGGGTTTACAGAGCTAAATGAAACTTTATTAGCAGGAACCGGAAGCTACTCACCATCAGGCGATGAACCACAAAGTGCCTATGCCCTGTTGGCCGCTAAAATCCGTTACCCCCAGAATTATGCTTGGGTCGAGTTTGATATCCAGCCAGAAGCACACTTCCATGACGGGCACCCGGTCGACGCTGAAGATGTTGTGTTTTCATATACTACCCTTACAGAAATCGGGCACCCGCGTTTCAAACAAAGCCTTCGCGCCGTTACCAAAGTCAAAGCGATTGACGCCGATACAGTGCGCGTTGAGTTCGATCAGGCCGACCAAGCTGCAAATATCTTACGATTTGGTGAAATGCCGATATTACCCGCGCACTTCTGGGTGGATAAAGATTTCGAACGCAGCTCCCAAACCATTCCACTGTTAAGCGGGCCTTATAGAGTCGGTGACGTAAAGGTTGGCCAGTCAATCAAGTTAGAGCGTGTAAAAGACGCTTGGTTTACTAAGTTGCCTAAGGGTGAATTAAATATCTATAAAGGTAGATATAATTTCGATACCGTAGTGATAGATTTTTACCGCGATCAGTCAGTGGCATTTGAGGGCTTTAAGTCTGATAGCTTTGATCTGTTTTTCGACTATACCGCAAAAAACTGGGCTAAGGCCTACGACTTCCCTGCCTTGAATGAAGGTAAGGTCATTAAAGCGGAAATTAAACATGATATTCCCAGCACCACTCAGGCTTTTTTCTTTAACAACCGCCGTAAGATATTTTCCGATCCAAAAGTCAGAGAAGCACTGAGCTTAATGTTTGACTTTGAGTGGACGAACAAAGCCCTTTTTAATGGCGCTTATAAGCGAAACCAAAGCTACTACCCTAATTCAGCATTCAAAGCTACTGGCCTCCCTAGTGAAGAGGAGCTTGAACTACTATTGCCTCATAAGAAAAATTTGCCTGTTTCCCTATTTGAGTCTGCCTTTTCCCTACCCAAAACTAAAGGCAATGGAAATATTCGTACAGTACAACGCAGAGCACTCAATCTTTTAAAACAAGCTGGCTGGATTTTAAAGGATGGTGAATTAAGGCATGCAAACAGCGGAAAAGTATTTAGCTTCGAAATACTCATTCGTCAGGCTGGAATCCAGCGCGTTATTCTACCTTTTGTGAAGAACTTACAAAAAATCGGTATTACTGCAGAGCCACGGCTAATCGATACAGCTCAATACAAAGTACGGTTAGATCAATTTGATTACGATATGACGACTGTTTCTTTGTCTCAGGGTCAGGCCCCCAGTTACGAGCAACGAGACTACTTTCATTCCGATACGGTTAATATCGAGGGCAGCCAAAATTATGCGGGTATCAATGACCCTGTCGTTGACGACCTGCTTGGCCATGTATTGCGAGCCAGGACCCGCGCAGAACTGATAGTCGCAATGAATGCGCTAGACCGAGTACTCTTATGGAGACACTATAGCATTCCAAACTGGCACCTAAACTACCACCGTCTTGCCTATTGGGATCGATTTGCTCGTCCAAGCACTCAGCCGCCCTATAAGCTTGGTGTTGAGAACTGGTGGCGTAAAACAAGCAATGATTAGGGTTTCCCATTTCCTGTAACATTCCTGTCATAAAAACTTAATATCCTGTATTGGTCGTATCACACACAAAACGGGAATCAAGCAATGATCGCACAGAAACTACGTATACTTGGCTTATCAACGGTTATGGCTCTTGGTGTAGCTGCGTGCGCAAGCACGGATACAAAAGAAGCTACTTCAGCGTCTGAAACAATGCAAACGCAAACAAAGATGTCAGTAAAGGTACCGGCATTATATGAAGTACACCACGATGGCCGTATTTACTTTTTCTATGATAAAGCCTTATACCAATCTTTCCTTAAGACTGGGCATACTGCTTACATGGTTGCACGCATCGGTGCAGGCCCTAAAGGCGAAACCCTAAAGTTTGCTTTGACAGGCGAAGATAAGAAGAAGCGTTCAGGTATTCCAAGTATTGATCTGATTGAAGGCACTGTAGCGCCAGCCCAGCCATTCTATGGTGAAATGCGCATGGAAGGCCGAATCTACGTCTTCAGCACACTAGAAGATATGAATAGCGTTCGAAAAGTAGGCGAAGCACCTTATCGTTTCACAGAAATCGGTTCAGGACCAAAAGGCGAGACTGTTGTCTATGTGCTAAACAAGACAAACAAAAAGCACAAGCCGCTTGAATTGATTACAGAGTTCAAGAAGCAAAATAACATGTAGTTGATAGAACTGATTGCCTTATTTAAGCAATGAGGCAATCATTTATATGCAGTATTCATTTATTCCCTTATCGTGCTAGTAAGCAACGATCAACTGTAAAAATCGCTACTTATCTAACAGCCTGCCATCGTCACTTATAAGTCAGTGAGAGGAAGATTAAATAATCAATTCGTTCGACAAACGCATTATCCGCTATTAAAAAATAGCTATCCAGGTTGTTAAATATGGACACCCAGACTATATTTATCTTATGTCTAAGTGCCTGCCATCAAATTCAGTACTGTTACTTCTCACCACTCTCTTTTTATTGGGTTTATGTAGTGCATCTCACGCTACTTTTGAAGTTGGAACAACTTCCAGTTCACATACCCCTATTGGGCAAGGCATCCAGTACATAGAAGCACCTAACGCTGAGCAGACTATCGAATCAATATTGAGTAACGAACCCCGATGGCAAACCAGTACCCAGCAAATATTTAACCGGGGGTATAGTAATTCAGACTGGTGGCTTAAATTTGACGTAATAAATATTGGAAGCGACAGCCAGTTTTACCTAGAATTTGATTACCCTGTTCTCGATTATCTAGATGTCTATCTAGTTGCAAAAAATCAAATAATCGAAAAACACTTTATGGGAGACAAACTTAGTTTTTCGGAGCGCCCACTTAAGCACCGCTTATTTATACTCCCCCTTGACCTGCCTTCGTCACAAAACATAAGGGTTTACGTTAGAGCCAAATCCTCAAGTTCACTGCAAGTCCCCATTAAGTTATGGCGCCCTGAAGCTCACCGACAAGCAGATAGCGCAACCAATCTCGTTCATGGCGTGTATATGGGAGGCATACTAGTAATCGCCATCTACAACCTCTTGGTATATCTGACCCTTCGAGACAAAGTGTATCTAATTTATGTCAGCTATATTTGTAGCATGTTAATGTTCTTGGCCAGTTTGAACGGTTGGTCTTTTCAATATTTGTGGCCGGAAAGCACTTCCTGGAACGATACGTCCACGGTCATATTCCTGAATGGCGTTCTACTTTTCGCAGTACTTTTTGCTAAGTACTTCCTAAAACTTAGCGAACTAAAAAACCAGCTGTCCCTACAGGCAAATGTTTTGTCGGCTATTTGTTTGGCAGCTATGCTCTGTTACCTATGGTTTCCCTACAATTATTCAATTGTTTTTCTTATACCCTATGCTGCCTTTAGCTGCTTATGGGCACTGTCAGTTGGCGTATATGCTTGGTACGTGGGTCAAAAGTCCGCTGGTTTGTATGTCATATCCTGGACAGGGCTGTTAGTCGGTGGAATTTTATTAGCACTCAGTAAGTTCCAAATCATTCCCAGAAACATTATCACTGACCAATCAGTTCAGCTCGGTTCTTTGCTAGAAGCAATGTTACTTTCTTTTGCTCTTGCTCAGCGAATCAATCATGAACGCTCTGGAAGGATTGAAGCTCAGGAGCACGCTTTAGCAGTTCAAAAACAAGCGAACGATGAATTAGAAGAAAATGTCGCAGCACGAACCAAGGAGCTGGAAATAGCGAATCAACGCCTAAAAGAGCTTAGCGACACTGACCAACTAACCGGCATTAAGAATCGCCGTTATCTTGATCAATATGTTGATCAGGAGATCATCCGAGCAAGACGATACCAGCACCCCGTTTCAATACTACTCATTGATATCGATCATTTTAAAGCTGTAAACGACAACTTTGGCCATTTGGTTGGTGATATTTGTATACAGGCCGTTGCTACTGAGCTCTCAACACAATTGCGCTTTCCTACCGACCTAGCCGCTCGATATGGCGGAGAAGAGTTTTGCATCGTGTTACCTCAAACGGGGCTAGAGGGAGGAATCGTTGTCGCTGAGCGAATTCGAAAACGTATCGATCAGCATGTCATTGAAGCTGAGGGTTTTGATCAAGCTGTCACCGTAAGTATCGGTGTTTATTCTACGATACCTGAAAAAACAGATACAGCTAAGCATCTCTTGGAAAATGCAGATAATGCGCTTTATTCTGCAAAACGAAATGGCCGAAACCGTGTGGAAAGCTATCAAACGAAGCATCAGCAATAATAAAGATTAGTTATTACAGATATGTACTTAGGAGAGTAGGAACTATAACCCGCCCCTTTCGCCATGTCGTCTAAAAACGTGCCTGGGCTTTTACTTTGCGATGAGCTCAATCAGGTAAAAATAGCCTAAACATCATTCTAAATATTGGGGTCATAAATATTGGGGTCAGAGTAACATTCACTCATATCCATGTCCGCAATGTCGTGACTGCTAGTATAAACTTGGGCTTATGTCAGAGGCAGGAAGGTGAAGATAGCAGGCTTCGAGAAAGGTAGCACTCTGTGTTCTTTTCGTTAGTCCACCACATGCAGGTTTGGCTGAATAATCTCTATCTTGATAGGGTGCGCCGCGCGCACCGGCGAAGATTGTGCCCTTCGCTGCCAGAAGGTTCCACCATCAGTATGACTCTGCTCCGTGCTAGCCCGCTTGCGAGCCGTGGAAGGCTCTGCTTACTGGTTAGGGGGTTACCTCAATTTATGTTTGTTTGAGCCACAGGGTTCAGCGGTGCGCATGGCGCACCCTATTAGAGTTGTCTGAGTATTAAATGCGGACATTCATGCCTAAGCAACCCTGTCACGCTGGGCCTAAACGCTATTTTAAAACTATAGGCCGAGTTCGGACCATTAAAATGAAGGCGAAGGAAAATCATCCTCGGGTTCGTCCTTCTTAATTTCTTCAAGGCTTAATTCCAAAGCGCTGGACGTGACCATGGTGTCTTTAGACGGTTCACTTGAATCCCCTTCTCCACCATTCGAGTCATTTAGCTTGATCTTCAAGCGAAGGTTATTAGCAGAGTCAGCGTTCTTAATAGCTTCTTCAAGAGATATTTTGCCTGCTTTGTGTAGATTGAATAAAGCGGTATCGAATGTTTGCATCCCTAAACCTTGGGATTTTTCCATAATTTCCTTTATGCCTTCAATCTCTCCACGCAAGATTAATTCGCTGATAGTTGGCGTTCCTAAGAGAATCTCAATGGCCGCCGCACGCTTTCCATCTACTGTTGGTATTAGACGTTGAGAAATAAATGCACGCATATTCAGTGCTAAATCATTGAGTAGCTGAATACGTCGGTCTTCAGGGAAGAAGTTGATAATTCGGTCGAGCGCCTGGTTTGCGTTGTTAGCGTGGAGCGTAGAAATACAGAGATGGCCAGTTTCAGCAAAGGCTAGCGCGTGCTCCATCGTCTCTCTGTCCCTGATCTCACCAATTAGAATAACATCCGGCGCCTGACGCAGAGTATTCTTAAGCGCGGCTCTATAGCTTCGGGTATCAACCCCGACTTCACGTTGGTTTATTACACTCTTCTTATGTTTATGGACGAACTCTACAGGGTCCTCGATAGTGATAATGTGACCACCTGCGTTCGAGTTACGGTGATCTATGAGTGCTGCGAGAGAGGTAGATTTGCCCGAACCTGTACCACCAACAAATAACACTAGGCCACGTTTAGCCATTACGACCTCTTTTAATACTTGCGGTAAACCCAGGTCATCAGCCTTTGGAATCTCTGTGACGATATTACGTGCAACGATTGAAATCTCGTTTCGCTGTTTGAATATATTGATACGGAAGCGACCAACACCGGAAATTGTATAGGCTAGGTTCATTTCTAGCTCTTGCTCAAATTCCTTTGTTTGTTCGCTATCCATCACGCTATATGCAATATCTTGTATTACCCCAGGCTGTAAAGGCTCTTGCTCTAGCGGTTTTAACTTTCCGTGAAACTTTGCGCAAGGCGGCGCGCCGGTACTTAAATACAAATCAGAACCGTCATTACGTGCTAGCACAGTTAAGTATTTTTCAAATTTCATCGAGAATATCCTATTCGTCAGATCAAGAGAGTAAAGAAATCTAGACAATAAGAAATAGACTATATGTGTGGGTTTCGCCAGCTTGAAATGATTTGATGGATACTTGAGCGGTAAAAACGTGAAGTATGAGAGGTAGTACAAGAAGGGAGGAAGAATTGAGCCATATTGTTTATGTAAAACTGAAAATATGGCTCAATCAGAGCTAACTACTGTTCTAACAAGATGCGTAACATTCTTCTTAGAGGTTCAGCAGCACCCCATAGTAGCTGATCACCTACAGTAAACGCTGAAATATACTCCGGCCCCATTGTAAGCTTACGAATACGACCAACAGGAATGCTTAGCGTACCAGTTACTTCAGTAGGTGTAAGCTCATTAATCGTTTGCTCACGATCATTCGGAATAACCTTAACCCAGTCGTTCGCCTTCGCTAATTTTTGCTCAATCTCTTCCACTGAAATATCTTTCTTCAGCTTGATCGTTAAGGCCTGGCTATGACAACGCATTGCGCCAATACGCACGCACAGGCCGTCAATAGGGATCGGTGTGTCTTCAATGCCTAGTATTTTGTTTGTCTCGGCGCCAGCTTTCCACTCCTCCCTGCTTTGCCCTGAAGGTAGCTGGGTATCGATCCAAGGAATCAGGCTACCCGCAAGCGGCACACCGAATTGGTCTTTTGGAAACTCATCAGAACGCAGCCTTTCAGCGACCGCTTTGTCGATATCAAGGATTGCGCTTGCAGGGTCTGATAGTGGATTAATTACAGTATTATGAATATCACCCATCTGCGAGATTAGTTCACGCATATGCTTGGCACCAGAACCTGAAGCTGCTTGATAAGTCATGGGTGAAACCCACTCAATCAAGTCTTCAGCAAACAAACCACCTAGCGCAATCAGCATTAAGCTGACCGTACAGTTTCCGCCAACGTAGTTCTTAACGCCTGATGCCAGGCCTTTATCGATCACGTCACGGTTAACAGGATCGAGCACGATAATCGCTTGATCATCCATACGAAGCGCAGAAGCTGCGTCAATCCAGTAGCCGTCCCAGCCTGAGTCTCTCAGTGGCTGAAATACCTCTTTGGTATAATCACCACCCTGACAAGTAATGATGACATCCATTGCTGATAATTCAGCAATGTCGGTTGCGCTCTTAAGCTTTTTCTCACTTTGACCAACATCTGGCGCATCTTGGCCAGCCTGTGAGGTTGTGAAGAAAATAGGCTCAACCAATGAGAAGTCGTTTTCTTCTTTCATGCGCTGCATTAGCACGGAGCCTACCATGCCTCGCCAACCAACAAGTCCTAATTTTTTCATCTTGAAAACTCTTTTAAATAATCCAATAAGTCTGTTTTATCGCTCAAAATCTACAAATAACCAAGGTGCTTCAGCTTTTCTTTTCTCTTCATAAGCCTTGATTGCTTCGACGTTTTCTAGCGTTACGCCAATATCATCCAAACCGTTTAACAAACAGTGCTTACGGAAGTCATCGACTTCGAAGCTGTATACTTTACCACTCGGTGAAGTCACGGTTTGTTGCTCTAAATCAATACTTAGTTCATAACCTTCGTTTGCGAATAATTCGTTGAAGATTACGTCAACATCTTCTTCACTCAGAACGATCGGTAAAATACCGTTCTTGAAGCAGTTGTTGAAGAAAATATCCGCAAAGCTCGGCGCGATAACAGCACGAAAGCCATAATCATCAAGCGCCCAAGGCGCATGTTCACGAGATGAACCACAACCAAAGTTTTGACGTGCAATAAGAATATTTGACCCCTGATAGCGCGCCTGGTTAAGCGAAAAGTCCATATTCAATGGGCGCTTTGAACAGTCTTGCCCAGGATAGCCTTCATCCAAATAGCGCAACTCATCAAATAAGTTAATACCAAAGCCCGTGCGCTTGATCGACTTAAGGAACTGCTTTGGCATAATCATATCGGTATCGACATTGGCACGATCAATCGGAGCAACGATACCTTTAACTTGTGTAAACTTTTTCATCGCTTTTACCCCTTAATAAATTCACGTACATCAACAAAGTGACCGGCTATGGCAGCCGCAGCGGCCATGGCAGGGCTAACCAAATGCGTACGACCACCAAAGCCTTGGCGACCTTCGAAATTACGGTTTGAAGTTGAAGCGCAATGCTCGCCTTCACCCAACTTGTCTGCATTCATTGCCAAGCACATTGAGCAACCCGGTTCACGCCATTCAAAACCGGCTTCTAAGAAAATCTTATCCAGCCCTTCTTGCTCAGCTTGCTCCTTGACCAAGCCAGAGCCTGGAACAATCAGCGCCTGCGTTAAAGAGTCTGCAACCTTGCGCCCCTTGACCACTTCTGCTGCCGCTCTAATATCTTCAATTCTTGAGTTAGTACAAGAACCAATAAATACTCTGTCCAGCTTAATGTCAGTAATAGGCATATCTGCTTCCAAGCCCATGTACTTAAGCGCTTTCTCGATGCCCTCTTTCTCAACTGCATCACTAGCGTTGTCAGGGTTAGGCACATTGTTATCTACCGGAAGCACCATTTCAGGAGAGGTTCCCCAGGTAACTTGAGGTTTGATTTCAGAGCCCTCTAGCTCGACAACCTGATCAAAGACAGCATCGTCATCACTGTGCAAGTCTTTCCAGTTTTCGACTGCGGCGTCCCACATCTCGCCTTTTGGCGCGAATGAACGGCCTTTGACATATTCTATGGTGGTTTGATCTACTGCGATCACACCTACTCGTGCACCGGCCTCAATAGCCATGTTGCAAACGGTCATACGACCTTCCATAGATAGCTCTTCAATTGCTTTACCTGCAAATTCGATTGCACAACCTGTTCCGCCAGCCGTACCAATTTTGCCAATAATAGCCAAAACGATATCTTTACCTGTGATACCTTCGCCAACTGAACCGTTCACACGTACAAGCATGTTCTTCATCTTCTTCTGAACAAGGGTCTGGGAGGCCATAACATGCTCAACTTCAGAGGTGCCAATACCGTGAGCCAAGGCACCGAATGCGCCATGGGTAGAGGTATGGGAATCACCACAAACAACCGTCATGCCCGGCAAGGTAGCGCCCTGCTCTGGGCCTATTACGTGCACAATGCCCTGGCGCTTGTCTAACATTTTGAATTCAAGCACGTCGAAAGCTTCGCAGTTGTCATCCAAGGTTTGTACCTGGATACGTGAAACTTCATCGGTAATAGATTCAATTCCGCCAGTTCTGTCAGTTGTCGGGACGTTATGATCAGGTGTCGCGATATTAGCATCAGTTCGCCATAAAGGACGACCAGCCAGACGTAAGCCTTCAAAAGCCTGCGGTGACGTTACTTCGTGCAGAAGTTGTCTATCGATATAGATTAGTGAAGAACCATCTTCACGCTGCTTAACCAAGTGGGAATCCCACAATTTGTCATATAGCGTTCTACCAGCCATAACGTACTCCAGTGTTGCTTAAGGCCTAAAATTTGATGCCTGATACTTGATATCAAGCGTGCACTAATAATATTATCCCAGATCAAATAAAACAAATTCATATTTGTT
The DNA here is from genome assembly GCF_001635365.1 of Oleiphilus sp. HI0128. Taxonomy (NCBI): domain Bacteria; kingdom Pseudomonadati; phylum Pseudomonadota; class Gammaproteobacteria; order Oceanospirillales; family Oleiphilaceae; genus Oleiphilus; species Oleiphilus sp. HI0128. The sequence continues at coordinate 16,401 of NZ_LWGG01000222.1, forward strand.
ATATTATTGATTCCAATTTGGAATACCTGTTAAGGAAAGGTACAAAATGGATATAGATTCTTTATTAGCATTTGTGACAGTTTACAAAGAGCGCTCATTTTCAAAAGCAGCCGAACGTCTATCAATTACTCAGCCCGCCATCACAAAGAGAATTCAGGGACTAGAACGTCAACTTTCGTGCAAACTCATTGAGCGTTTGCAGCGCGACCTCCTGTTAACCGAGGCTGGCGAAGCGCTGTATCCACACGCTCTGTCCATCCTGCATGAAATTGATAACGCAAAGCATGCAATCAAGAATTTGTCTCACAATGTAGAGGGTGAACTAAGAATTGTTGCCAGTCATCATATAGGCCTACACCGACTTCCCTTAATCTTAAAGGAATTCAGTAAGCGCTATCCTGAAGTTGACCTTAAGCTTAATTTCCTTGATTCTGAAAGCGCCTATCCGATATTGGGTGATAATCAGGCTGATATTGCTTTTATTACCATCCCGGACCAATTAAGTGATGACTATATATGTCACCTTTCTTGGGACGACCCTATGAGCTTTATTTGTAGCCAACATCATGAGCTTGCCAGCTTAACAAGCGTAACACCCCCTGACCTTGCAAAGCACAACGCAATTCTGCCCTCACGATCCACGCTCACTTACCGCGTCGTCGAAGCTATGTTTCATCAATCGAAATTAATGCTAAACGCGAGCATTCCAACGAACTATCTAGAAACCATGAAGATGATGGCCGGAGTAGGCATGGGTTGGAGCGTGCTGCCAAACACGATGATTGATGAAGAGCTGAAAGTATTACCGATCGATCTTTCGAATAGCTACGGCACCGAATCAGAATTGACCAGAAATCTTGGCGCCGTGAGTTTCAGAAAAAAGAGTATGAGCAACGCTGCAAAAGCCTTTATTGAAGTGGCTGAATCCATTTGGGGACGGCAGGTATCAGTACAAAAAACTTAAATTGGTTAACGTACCGAGGCAATCGCACCGTTAGAGATTCATCATCTCAACAATAACTGTTTTCGCAACAAAACCAAATACCCCCAAACCAAGCGCAAAGAACAGGATAAATGTACCGAATTTACCGGCATTTGAGCGTTTAGCCAAGTCCCAAACAATATATCCCATATAAAGAATTAGCGCAGTGACCAGAACATATAACGAAATAGACTCAAACTGCTCAACACTCATGACTTTACCTCTTAACATTAATACTGTGCGAAACAAAGCGCGCGATTCTACTTGCTCTTAGCTGTTTCGTTCAAGAAAACTAATGTTAATTTAATAAGTTAGAGTATTCAGACTAGATTAGGCTCTGGTTTTATAATACTGGCGGTGAAGCTGCTCAGGTTTTGCACCAAGAAAGTATGCCGCACGTAGCCTCCACATCAATAATACGGTTTTTACTGCCCCTTCTTTTTCCCACTTGCGTGCTGAAGTAATGGCCTGATCTTTTAGGCATAAGGGCGGAGCAGAACGCTTTAAGCGTTTGCTTAACTCTATATCTTCCATTAAAGGCTGATCTGGAAAGCCGCCTACTTTCCGAAAAAGGCAGGCGCTAACAAATATCGCCTGATCTCCAGTAGCTATACCTGTAAGCCGTGAGCGAATATTGATGAACCAAGAGATTACCTTAAATATCGCGGCAGAGTTATCGAGCTGAATATCAAAGCGCCCCCAAACGGGTTCGGATGAGATTGCGCCATGTAGCATGTTAATAGCTTTACTTGGTAATACCGTATCTGCATGCAAAAACAGAAGAAGACGCCCTTGAGCTAACTCTGCACCAGCATTCTGTTGTGCGGAACGCCCACACTTTGAGCGAATTAAATGAGCATCCATATCTAGCTCACTTATAAGTGAAGAAATTATCTCGCCACTACCATCAGTACTACCGCCATCGACCAGCAGCACTTCGCAGCGCTTACTAGTGAGAGTGTTGAGCTTGCGTAATAAACGCTCAATATTTTCAGCTTCATTAAATACGGGAACAATAATACTCAGGTCAATCGAGTGCGCCACCGCAGCTACTCCCCTGTCCTGCAGTGCAACCATAGCAGTGGTCTGCCACAACTATCGTAGAACCTTCTATAGCCTGCCCTAAAATATCGCTTAGATGCATTCTATTTTTATCAGATGCTATCAATCCTCCCTCCAGTCTAAGCATTGGCATATCAAGCATCTGATTGAAATCACAATCAAACACATGGCCCTGCCAGTCAATACTTATCAAGCTGCGACACATTACCGAGGTAAGGTTTTCCTTTGCATACGACTCTTTCAATAGATCCATATAGTTATGAAATTCGCCCTTGGACAAAAGCACGCTCCCAAAGCGAGAAATAGGCATATTCGTTATTGTGAAAAGTTGGTCAAAGAGAATATCGAAATTTTCATAGAGCTCTTTTTTATAATCCTGCTCTAGCTGTTGCTGAGGAGGAGGTAGGAACGGACCACCAGGATTATAAACTAAACTCAAGGTCAAGCCGCTCCCTTCGACTCCATAACCTAGTTTGTTTAGGAGCTTTAAGCTCTTGATGCTATCTTCGAAAACACCTTTCCCTCTTTGTTGGTCGACATTATCTTTCGTGTAACAAGGTAGAGACGCGACAACTTCCACCTCGTTAGCAGCCAGAAACTCAGCAAGGTCTTCATAGCCAGGTTCTTGCAGAATCGTCAAATTGCAGCGATCAATAACATGCACTCCCAGTGACCTTGCTTCTTCGACCAAGTAACGAAAATAAGGGTTCATTTCCGGTGCGCCGCCCGTTAAGTCCAGCTGTGAAATGTCTTTTTCTTTCAACAAAGCCAATACCAAGTCGATATTTGATTTGTTCATTAGCTCTTTACGGGTCGGCCCTGCATTAACATGACAGTGCGTACAACTAAGGTTACATAGGTATCCCAGATTTACCTGTAAAGTTTCTAGCCTATTTCGCTTAAGCGAAGGGAACTGCGTTTCGACCAATAAAGGGCGGCTATCTAACATAAAGATCCTGTTTTTGTATTGATATGATCTCTTAGGACTACAATCCGCGCCATAGGTTCCATATCAATCGTATTAATTCTATAAAAATGCGGGCAAAGGATGCCTAAAAAGCATTACCCCAGCCAAAGCCAGAGTGTGGCCAATTCTACAACAAACATGATTGCAGTGATGCTTTGCCAAAACCGCAGCGGATTTCTTTTTGCAAGTGGTATATGGGCCTTATCCATAAACTCCGAATTAGGATGTTCGAGATCATAAATAAATTCTGACAAGGCATCATATCGAAGTTCTGTAGAAATCTGTAAAGCTTTTTCGATCGCACCATCCATCCATTCGGGAACCATTGGGTTAAACTCTCGAGCTGGCTGATATTTTAGTCGATAAAATTCATTGGTAGACTGACTGGTCTCAAATTTTTCGCCATAAGGCTGTTGTCCCGTCAGCATTTCGTAGAGAACAACAGCAATTGAAAACATGTCGGACTTTAAAGAAGCTTTTCGTCCCAGCTTATACTCTGGCGCACCATAGGTGTCAGTTCCCAGTACTTGCTCACGTTCAAAGGGTGATTCTATTTCAGCAACACCCGCAATAAAGCAGGAACCAAAATCTATAATCGTTACCTTACCCTCGTCATCGACCATTATATTTTCTGGTTTAATATCCTGATGCAAAGTCTCTTTACGATGCATAGCACGAACACCCTTCACTACCTGATGAATTATCGACATAACTCTTTCGATACCGGGCTTTGGATTTGCTTTCATCCACTCAGCTAGCGTTTGGCCCTCAACATAATCACAAACGTAATAAAGGAACTTTTGCCCTCTTTCACTTTCATGAATATTTACTACGTACTTACTGTTAATACGGCCAGCTACCCAGGGTTCCAATACAAATCGCTCTTTGTACGCCAAATCATCATCATAATTCACTGAAGGCGTTTTCATAGCATGTAACTTGTCAGTGTTATGATCTTTTACCAAATATACTTGTGATCGATTACTGGCATGTAGCTCTTTTATCACATGGTAGCCGTCAATAGACATTCCAGGGGAAAGCTCTGGTGGGAAGGGTAAGTCTGAAAGCTTTACGTAGGCATCTTCGGCATTTGGACAAGGCAAAGCATCGACTCTGACAATCTGGCAACTCAAGTTATCATCGGAGCCGTTTTCGAGTGCAATATCAACCAAACTCTCACAAAGCCCGGTAAATTCATCCGACTTGCAATCAACCGCCTTAGCAATGACTTCTTTTATACGTTTATCGTTGATAAAATCATGAATACCGTCGGTACTCAGAAAAAAGATATCACCAGATTCGACATCCTCCGAGTAATAGTCGACATCAAGCATTAAATCCATTCCCATTGCACGAGTAAGATAAGTGGAATCCTTACTTACTCTGGCGGAATGGTCATGCGTGAGCTGCTCAAAGTTATTTCCCCGAAGGCGGTACACTCGGCTATCGCCGATATGAAATATATGCGCGACACGCGACTTGATAACCAAGGTCGACATTGTACTGATATAGCCATGCTCAGCCTGAAGATAACCAACCCCCTGCCCATATAACCAACGATTCAAAGCCGTTAATACTTTTTGAGCTGAGTTTTTAACTGTCCAGGAGTCAGGTGTACTGAAGAAGTCGGAGATAAAGTTCTTAACGCAGGTTTCGCTTGCCTCCTTGCCCGCCTCTGCACTACTGACTCCATCTGCAACAATAGCAACCATTCCCTTTACAGTTAATAGAGGCTCTTTCGGGACGTATATTCCGACAGAATCTTCATTTTGGTGCTTTAAGCCCTTTACTGATATTTGCCCTGCACTTGTACGAAGCCCGCTTTCTAGATGCATCTGATATTTCACTCACTTATTTATTATGGGTATTATTGCGTCAATAAGTAGCAAAATAACACCCCCTTTAGATTAAAATCTTAATTTTCAACGGCATATGTAAAAACGAACGCAATATACTGCCTTAGGATTGAACTCAGCGCATAGTCATGCACCATTATCAACCAAGGCGGAAAACAGCATTTTTTAGCTGCACCACTTTAAAGCACGCGTTTTTTCTCAAACGCTCAAAACCTGGCTATAAAACACGAACTTAAGAATTTTTTTCCTTTTTATTTCAATACCCTATGAAATTATTTCGATACTTGGCATAGCTCATGCTTAATTACAGATAATTGCGTAAACAAGCATTGAGTAACGCTAAAGCTTTTCACTAGTAAATAAGCACAGCGTATGCGCAGATTCTCAGACATACGAGGCCATAGAATGAAGAATAGTAGAGTTGTTGTAGTCGGTAACGGCATGGTGGGTCATCACTTCGTTGACCAAATGATTGCATCCGAAATTGGAGCACACATTACAGTACTAGGCGCCGAAACGCGACCAGCCTACGATCGGGTACATCTCTCTGAAGTGTTCTCTGGCAAAGAGCCAAAAGATCTAGCACTAACAACCCGCGAATTCTACAAAGATAATGGTGTTGATGCGATTTTTGGTGATGCCGTTACAGATATAGACCGTAAAAACAAAATTGTTATCACTGAAAGCGGGCGACGCTTCGATTATGACAAGCTAGTATTGGCAACTGGTTCTTATCCTTTTGTACCACCTATCAAAGGTTCTGAAAGCAAAGAATGCCTAACCTACAGAACAATTGATGACTTGGGTGAAATTAAATCACATGCCCAGACCTCAAAAATTGGTGTAGTTGTAGGTGGTGGTCTGCTTGGTCTTGAGTGTGCAAACGCACTTCAAAATCTAGGGCTTGAAACTCACGTTGTTGAGTTTGCTCCCGGCTTAATGGGTGTTCAGCTAGATGATGGCGGCAGCAAGATGCTTCGCCGTAAGATCGAAGCGCTTGGTGTTCAAGTACATACCCAAAAAGCGACTACGCTTATCGATAACAAAGGTGATAACACAAAACTGCGAATGAACTTCGCAGATGACACGCATCTTGATACTGACATGATCGTATTTTCTGCAGGCATTCGCCCCTATGATCAGTTAGCACGTAAAACCGGGTTAGAAGTTGGTGAGCGTGGCGGTATCGTTGTCGATTACCACTGCCGAACCTCTGACTCGGACATTTTTGCTATAGGTGAATGTGCTCTATATGGCAACATGATCTACGGACTGGTTGCGCCCGGTTATAGAATGGCAGAAGTTGCTGTTCAGCAATTCTCCGACGACGACGAAAAACCTTCGTTTACTGGCTCAGACATGAGCACGAAGCTGAAGCTTCTGGGTGTTGACGTCGGCTCAATTGGCGATGCCCATGGTAAAACGCCCGGCTCAATCGCTTACGTCTACAGTAACGAAAACTCAGAGATCTATAAGCGAATCATCGTATCTGAAGACGGCAATACACTGTTAGGTGCAGTACTAGTTGGCGACTGTTCAGATTACGACACACTTCTTCAATACTACCTGAACGGTATCGAGCTTCCCGAAAACCCTGAAGGAATGATTCTACCGAATGTTGAAGGGGGTGGTCCTGCGCTAGGTGCTTCAGCACTACCAATGGAAGCAACAATCTGTTCATGCCTAAACGTTAGTAAAGGCGACATTATTAACGCTCTTGATTCCGGTTGTTGCAGCGTAGGTGATGTAAAAGGTGAAACCAAAGCAGCTAGCGGTTGTGGCGGTTGCGCAGCACTTCTTAAGGATGTTGTTGATACTGAGCTTGAAGCGCGCGGCGTTACGGTTGATAAAAGCATTTGTGAACACTTCCCTCATACGCGTGAAGAGCTATATCACTTAATTCGTGTCGGTAGTATCATGTCATTTGGCGAACTGGTAGAAAAACACGGTACCGGCCTTGGTTGTGATATTTGTAAGCCTGCGGTAGCAAATATGCTTGCAGCTAGCTGGAATGATTACATTCTAGAAGAGCAACATACAGGCCTGCAGGATACCAACGATACCTTTCTTGCAAACATGCAAAAAGATGGCACCTATTCAGTTGTCCCACGTGTACCAGGTGGTGAGATTACGCCTGAGCAACTGATCGCTATCGGTCAAGTAGGCCAAAAGTACAAACTTTATACAAAGATTACGGGCGGGCAGCGTATAGACTTATTTGGCGCTAAACTTAATGACCTACCCACTATTTGGGGTGAACTAATTGCAGCAGGCCTTGAAACGGGTCACGCCTACGGTAAGTCCTTACGTACCGTTAAGTCGTGCGTCGGATCAACTTGGTGTCGTTACGGAGTTCAGGATAGCGTGGGTCAAGCAATCGATATCGAAAACCGATACAAAGGTTTGCGTACTCCGCACAAGCTAAAAATGGCAGTATCCGGCTGTACTCGTGAGTGTGCAGAAGCGCAAAGTAAAGATGTTGGCATCATTGCAACTGAAAACGGCTGGAACCTCTACCTTTGTGGAAACGGCGGCATGAAGCCACGACATGCTGATCTGTTTGCGACCGATATCAGTACCGAAACGCTAGTTAAATATATTGATCGCTTCTTGATGTTCTACATCAAAACAGCAGACCGCTTACAAAGAACATCTGTATGGATGGACAACCTTGAAGGCGGTATCGAATACCTTCGTGAGGTTATTATTGAAGACAGCCTTGGTATTGCAGCTGAACTTGAAGCTCAGATGCAAAGCGTTGTCGATACTTATCAGTGTGAATGGAAAACTACGGTCGAAGACGAAACAAAACTACGTCGCTTCCGTCAATTTGTTAACTCTGATAAAGAAGATAGTAACGTTGTTTTCGTTGAAGAGCGTGGTCAAGTAAGACCTGCTAGCGAAGACGAAAAATCAAAATTAATCGCTAAGTCAGCTTAATCCAGTACTCACAGATAGGAGAAAATCAAAATGGCACTTAATGAAGTTATCTGTACGAAGTACGATCTTGTAGAAAATTCAGGCGTATGCGCGCTAGTAAACGATGAGCAAGTTGCGATCTTCTACATACCGAGCAGCGAAGAAAAGATTTTCGCAATATCTAACTGGGACCCATGCGGTAAGGCAAATGTTCTTTCTCGCGGGATTGTTGGAGATTTAACCGGCAAGTACGTGGTTGCTTCTCCCCTATACAAACAGCACTTTGACCTTAAGACAGGCGAATGCCTTGAGGAAGAAGACAAATCTGTAACTGTTTACCCAGTTAAACTCGAAGGCGATTCGGTCTTGCTAGCCTAGGCAGCAAGCAAAAAAGTTCTATCAAGCGGGGTGTGTTGGCTGGACTCACGAGGTCGTAAAACAGTCTTCCCACCCCATACATTCTTTCCCTTGTATGTCGCAAGGTTTAGCCCCGAAAGGG
>NZ_LWGG01000223.1:0-909 GCF_001635365.1 Oleiphilus sp. HI0128
GCAACGGTAGGTCGCTACTGGATTGATGATGCGCGCATCATTACCCAAAGCGTATCAGAACCCTCTTCTATTGCCTTGCTTGGCCTAGGTCTTCTTGGCTTAGTGGGTATTCGTCGCAAGAAAATCTAAGTCTCCTCATCGCAATCATTACCCTGCTTCGAACGATTTAGTCAATTAGTCTGGAGCAGGGATTGCCAAGCCTGCCTTTTTTAGCTAACGTCTAGCCCATTCAGATCGACCCCGTTTTTACTAATTAAGGCTATTTGTATGGCACAGTACGTATTCACCATGAATCGCGTGGGAAAAGTTGTCCCACCTAAGAAAGAAATCCTCAAAGATATCTCCCTTTCATTTTTCCCTGGCGCCAAAATTGGTGTATTGGGTCTTAATGGTGCGGGTAAATCAACACTACTAAGAATTATGGCGGGCGTTGATAAAGACTATATTGGTGAAGCCCGCCCTCAGCCGGGTATCAATATTGGCTACCTCGCTCAGGAGCCTGAACTTAACGAAGAAGCAACGGTCAGAGACAACGTTGAAGAAGGCGTGAGTGAGATTAAAAATGCGTTAACTCGCCTAGATCAAGTTTATGCAGAGTACGCTGAAGAAGGTGCAGATTTCGATGCTCTAGCCGCAGAACAAGCCAAGCTAGAAGCAATCATTGAAACCGGTGATGGTCATAATCTGGAAAGAACACTGGAAGTCGCTGCTGATGCCTTAAGACTGCCACCATGGGATGCTGAAGTTAAACATTTATCAGGTGGTGAAAAGCGTCGTGTCGCTCTTTGCCGTCTATTACTTTCTAAGCCGGACATGCTGCTTCTTGATGAACCGACCAACCACCTTGATGCAGAAAGTGTCGCGTGGTTGGAACGTTTCTTACATGACTACCCTGGAACCGTCGTCGCC
>NZ_LWGG01000224.1:0-969 GCF_001635365.1 Oleiphilus sp. HI0128
GTGAGTTTAATGCAAATTCCACGACGAGTATTGTTGAGGAAAAAAAGGCAGGCAAAAAAGTGACCAAGAAGGTAACTAAGGTTCGTAATAAAGGCTCAGCATCCAAGGCATAAGCGCTTTTCGTTAGAATTAAGTCTTAATTTAGAAGTAAAAAAGCCGCATTCAAATGAGATGCGGCTTTTTGCTTTTTGCTTTTTGCGGATCGAATTGTTTCTAGAACAGAACTCGACAACGAATCGTTCCGTTGACTGTTTTTAGCTTGTCTTTCGCTAGACCGCTGCACTCTTTATTAACATCAATTACAACATAACCCACGCCTTCGTTGGTTTGAAGGTATTGACCTAGAATGTTGATGTTGTTTTCAGATAGCACTTGGTTGATCTCGGACATAACACCCGGAATGTTCTCATGAATATGAAGAATTCTGTGGTTATCTGGGTGAGATGGTAGCGCAACCTCAGGGAAGTTAACCGAAGTGATAGAAGTACCAGTATCACTATAGGTAGCTAGCTTCTCACCAACTTCGAAACCAATGTTGGCTTGCGCTTCCATTGTGCTACCACCAACGTGAGGCGTTAGGATAACGTTATCAAACTCGCGAAGAGGAGAAATAAATTCTTCGTTGTTTGACTTAGGCTCTACAGGGAATACATCCACTGCGGCGCCCAATACTCGGCCAGACTTAAGTGCTTCACATAATGCGTCAATTACAACAACTGTTCCACGAGCTGCGTTAATGAAGATGCTGCCATCTTTCATTTGAGCAAACTGTTCTGGTCCCATCATGTCTTGTGTTGCACCGGTTTCAGGTACGTGCAGGCTGACAATATCAGACATGCCAAGCAAGTCTTCCATAGAATCAAGTTGCGTTGCATTACCCAAAGGAAGTTTGGTTACTACATCGTAGAAGTAGACCTTCATGCCCAATGATTCAGCAAGAACGCTCAACTGGCTGCCGATGCTGCCGTA
>NZ_LWGG01000225.1:0-1918 GCF_001635365.1 Oleiphilus sp. HI0128
GCTGAAGATGCATAGGGGCTTAGCTTGCTGGACATATTACATTCACCCCTTCATGGTTGTTAACGATATCATCGGGCGTTTCTTCTTCGTCTACCGCTGACCTGACGTGGCCGATCACACTAATAATAATTGCTTTGGCTTCAGTGATACCGCGCTCGTCACACAAAACAAAAGTGCCTGAGGAACCGGGGATACCATTTGAATCAAACTGAACAAAGCCTTGATTAGGAAAGCCAAACGTTCGGAGAGTGTTATCACCTGTTAACCTTTCGCCAACTCGTAAGACTTCGTCGACGGCGTTATCAAGAACGCCGTTGCCATTTAGGTCTTCGCCAGGGTCTAGTACATTATCGCCGTTTAAATCTTCATTGATGTTATCTAACACCTGATCGCCGTTAAGGTCAGACATAATAAACCAGCCATTTTCCCAGTCGTTGGTGTCACATGCCGGTGCGCCGGTGTTTATGCTATTGCTCGCGCAGAGTGTAATGGTTGTACCAGGGCGTTTAGCCCCTTCACTACGAGCGTAGGCCAGCATGCCCAGAGTGGCATTGGTTTGAGATGTAAGCCGAGCTTTATCAATCGTCTCTTGTATGCTTGGTGCACCCATTGCCAATAGGATGCCTAAGACGACGATGGTAATCATCAACTCGACTAGCGTAAAGCCCGCCATCAGCCGTTTATTTAACGGCGAACGCGGATTTGTAATTGGGGGTATATGTTTTTTCATAATGTCATTAAACAGTTGAGGAGCAGAACTAACAAGCTCAAAGAGACAAGTGGTCGATAGTAATGATAGACGGTAATTCCGGAATTGAAATTGTGCGTTACATCTAATTTTCGGGCTGCTTAAAGCGCCTGAATTTATTGCAAGATATAGTCTTTTACGTCTACACCGTGAGTACCATTCGTAATGCCTTCCTTAATAGCATAGGGTTTACCATGCTTGTCTATCGGGTCTTTAATCAGATTAATTACGTAGGAAGAGCGGAATTTTTTATCGGCTGTCATGACCAGTTCAACTTTAGGGCGCAGACGAGAGTCAGCGTTCGCTGATACGACGATGCCTACTTCACCGTTGGTCATTTCGACCAAAGTACCCGGAGGGTAAATGCCTACCATACGAATAAACGCTTCAACCAGCTCGGAGTCGAAGTGCTTGTCTCGTTCGGCGTAGAGAATTTTTAAAGCATCAAAGGCTGGTGAGCCGTCTTTGTATGAACGGGTACTTGTGATTGCATCATAAACATCGACAATTGATACCATGCGTACAAACTGATGGAGGTAAGCTGCACTTAGTTTTTCTGGGTAGCCCTTGCCGTCGATACGTTCGTGATGAAAGTGTGCTGTATCCTTAATTAGTTTGTTGACGCCTTGTTGTTCGTCTAATAGTTCTTTGCCATACACCGAGTGCTGTTTCATTATGTCATATTCGATGCGTGTTAGACGGCCTGGTTTGTTCAATATGTCGTCTGGTATTTTAGTTTTACCAATATCATGTAGCATGCCGCACAGACCGATGGTTTCTAGCTCGTGCTCTTTTAATCCAATGAAACGCCCGAAGGCAATTGCTAATATACCGACGCGCAACGAATGCTCTGCTGTATACTTGTGCTGTTCTTTTACCTGTGTAAGCCATAGTAGGGCGTTAGCATTATTTAGAATGCTGCTGACGCAAGATTGAATCGCTTTACGCGAAGCATCCATATCAAATGATTCACCATTGCTCAGGCTTGTTAATACTTCATCGACATGGTCTTTGGTTTTTTCATAGCTTAGTTTGGCTTTGGGTAGTTCATCGTGGATTTCGAGTTCTTCACGAAAACCGGGGTATTGTTTCTCTTCCTTGGCTTCAACGGTGCCTTTACCTGATTCAAGCCAAAACTCTTTTTCAATTTCAATATAAACAAATACACAG
>NZ_LWGG01000226.1:0-1199 GCF_001635365.1 Oleiphilus sp. HI0128
GGAGAATCTTCATTTTGCGCGATTTCTTGGATTAATTTAGCAGCGCGACTAGCCAAGTGTATGCGGCGTTTATCATTTTCATATAGATCAATTATTTGTTTATCAATGTCATCACGTATACCATTTCTATCGACATCAGGTAAAAAATCAAGAGGCGCAAAGCCCGACATTTCGGCTTTAGCTGCGCTGCATACGATCAGTGCGGTAAATAATATTAAAATCCTTATCACTAAAGTAACCTTCCTTTATGAGACTTAACGCCGCGTTAACCGCGCGAGCCGAAGGCGAGTCCGGTTGAACGCTTGGTTAGAATTTCTTTATTTAGTACGTTTTAACTTCAAAATACTTTATTTTCTTGTTTTCAATAACTGGATCGATCACGTATATATTCCCAGCTTCCAGCCGCGCGATGATATTATTATCTTCTACTCTAGTTCGCTCCATTTCTGCGTATGCTTCAGAGCTTGCTACAATGGCACCAGTATCAACGCTTGCCCCCATGGCTCCGCCAGCAACACCTCCTGCAATAGCTCCTGCGATATATGCACCTTCATTGTACTTGTGACTGGTTACCTCAATTTCATACTCTCCGGGTTTGACATATAACCATCGTTTAGACTTTCCAGAAAGTTTTTCGCCATTAATTGACTTAAGTAACACTGTATAAATTGTTCCAGCCCTTTGTCCTTCACTGTATGTATACAAGATTGCTGACTCGCTTTTAGGGGTATTCTTTGAGACGTTGAAATAGCTAGAGGCACACGAACTAAGCAAGCTAGCGAGTATTGTTATTGAAAGTAGCTTGATCATCTTAATTTAACTCCAAATAATCCTGAGAAACATTATCCACTATAGAGGCAATATCGTCTCCAACATCGTCCGAACTCATAAATGGAATCATAGAAAACCCAGCCATTTGATACATATGACTTGAATACAAATGGCTAGACACAATTTGACCATTTTCAAATCGGTTAATTTTTACGAGCACATCGAAATCGGTGCTAATCATAGGTAGAACAAAAACTGACAAGCCACACCAAACTGCAGATAAATACGAAAGGGGATCAAAGTCACGACTTTCATCACCTGCGGTATTATCAACAATAGAAACAATTTCAAGATAACTCTGAGGAAGCTCATCTTTCTCAGAGAGAAATTTTGCTTTTATACCTTTTTTAGAAAAGCTTTCTTGGAGT
>NZ_LWGG01000227.1:0-929 GCF_001635365.1 Oleiphilus sp. HI0128
ACACTAAGCACATAATAAATTAACAGACTCCAGACTTACAGCCTGAATACCGTTCTCACGACAATTCAGAGATTTGAACATGAGATTGTCTATGAAGACAGGAAACGCTGATAGGATTCACCAAATCCACGCCAGCCCTGTAGCCCGCCAGTATGAACAGCTAATACTCGCGCTCCCGCCTGGATTCTTCCTTGATGAATATACTCCGCCAGCCCATACATCATCTTTCCTGTATAAACAGGGTCTAGAACCAAACCATGCTCATCATAAACATCAGAAATAAATTCCGTCAGACGACTATTGATTTTGGCAAAGCCACCGAAATGATAGTGATGACATATTCTCCAAGGGTTAACCCTACTGGCACCTGATAACTGCCGCTCTACGCGATGCTCCAGGTCGTGAGCATTTTTTAGTGCAGAAAATCCAACACACTGGGCTCGACCAATATTTGCCTGAGCAATCCCTGCCAAGGTTGCGCCTGAGCCCACAGCACAAGCTATCAAGTCATAGTTAAGTTGCCCCGCATGATGCAAGGTATTAAATAAACTTTCGATTCCTAGCGTGCCTTGTCTACCTGCACCACCTTCAGGAACAACCCAGGCTTCGGGCATTGCCTCTTTATACATATCAGGTGTAGTGTTAGAAGCAGTGTGACGATACGTTTCACGATCAAGCCATTGAATCTTCATCCCCCACTTTTCGCAATCCTGCAGAGTAGATGTCAAATCGCCGTGTGGTTCACCTCGAACAATACCGACAGAGTCCAGATTCAATTGATTTGCGGCATAAGCCAAGGCATGCAAATGATTTGAGTGGGCACCACCAAAACTTACAATTTGTGATTTGCCCGCCGCGACAGCCGCTAGTAAATGATGCTTTAGCTTGTACCATTTGTTCCCCGATATAAAAGGATGTACTTTATCGAG
>NZ_LWGG01000228.1:0-736 GCF_001635365.1 Oleiphilus sp. HI0128
GTTCTGTTAATTGCGGTTTTGATTACTGGATGTACTCAATCTCAGACAGAAACTGTTGATGGCATAGGTTCGGTCGAAGGTTTTTCCCCCGCCACCCAGATAACACAAAAAATGAATCAGGCTGTCGAAGCGCAACTTCCCCTCAAAGATTCTGAAGATATCGCACAATCCAAACGAGGCTTCATAGCCACGGTAGAAGGCCTTCAAGTATCCGCCTCCGGAAAATTGGCCTGGAACACAAAGGCCTATGAGTTCATACAAGGACAAGCTCCTGCAACTGTAAATCCTAGTCTTTGGCGGCAGGCGGGACTCAACAACAGGCATGGTTTGTATCAGTTATCAGAGGGGATATATCAGGTTCGTGGTTTCGATCTGGCCAATATGACCGTGATTCGTGGAGAGACGGGCTGGATCGTGATAGACCCGTTAACCACAGTGGAAACGGCACGCGTGGCAATGAAACTGGTAAATGATCAATTAGGAAAAAGACCCGTTAGCGCCATTTTGTTCACCCATTCTCATATTGATCACTTTGGCGGTGCCCATGGCATTGCCTCTCCAGAACAAGTCAGCCAACAGCAACTTAAAGTGATCGCGCCAGAAGGCTTTATGGAAGAGGCCACCAGTGAAAATGTGGTGGCAGGCATGGCAATGGGACGTCGCTCTATGTACATGTACGGAAAGCGATTACCTAAATCTGAAAGAGGGCATGTGGGCTCTGGCTTAGGTAAGGAAC
>NZ_LWGG01000229.1:0-867 GCF_001635365.1 Oleiphilus sp. HI0128
CCAAAACGCATTTATCGTTTATTTCATAGTGAGGTAAAGGATGATGGTGAAGGCTTGCCATTGGATAAGTCCTTTCTATTGCGTCAAGGAAGGGATATGACTTTAGTCTCATGGGGGGCGAGCATAAATGAAACTATGCAAGCGGCAAGTTTATTGGCTAGGGATGGGATTGAGTGTGAGGTGATAGACGTTGCCAGTATTTCTCCTATAGACCACGATACTATTATCCAGTCGGTTCAAAAAACTGGTCGCTGCATAGTTATTCATGAGGCGCCAAGAAGCTGTGGGCTGGGTGCGGAGATTGCAGCAACGCTTTCTGAAAGAGCCTTCCCTTACTTAAGGGAACCCGTGGCGAGAATCACTGGTTATGACACGGTAATGCCATATTTTCGTAACGAATCAAACTACCTGCCCGGCGTAGAGCAAATAACCGAATTGGCAGCGGTGATGTGCAGGGCCGCAACACCGGTTGACGCAGACGGAAACAAGGAGGCTTAGCTATGAGCAAATTTTATCTACCTGATCTCGGTGAAGGCCTCCAGGGTGCAGAAATTATTGAGTGGAAGATTAAGCCTGGCGATATGGTCTTGGTTGATCAGTTGATTTTAGTTGTCGAAACGGCAAAAGCTATTGTGGAAATTCCATCTCCTGTGGAAGCTAGAATCGGGAAAATTCACTGTAAAGCGGGCGACATGGTTGATGTGGGTTCAGTGTTATTAGAATACACTGAGAAGGAAAATGCTGAGTCCCCGATAGGTAAAGATACTTCGATATCGGAGTATCTAGGCGTCTCTCAAAATGTGCAAAAGAGCGTATCGGTCGTTGGAAGTTTGCAAACTGCAGAAGGTGAAAAGGATGTCGATCAAT
>NZ_LWGG01000230.1:0-939 GCF_001635365.1 Oleiphilus sp. HI0128
CCATGCTGGCGACGATAGGCATCAATACGGCGAGCGCTACGACTTGCTCGATGGTTTCTTTGAATACGCCAATCACTGTTGATGCGATGAAGGCAGTAATCAAGTTGATGCCAAGCCATATAGCTCTGCGCTTGCTTGTTTGCTTAACGGGGGCGAATGTATCTTCTTCTTCATCAAGACCTGCCATGCTCATTAGCGAATGGTCAGCATCTTCTCTGATGACATCAACCACGTCATCGATTGTAATTCTGCCCAGAAGGATGCCTTCCTTGTTAATAACCGGCGCAGAGACGAGATCTCTTCTTTCAAATAGATTAGCTACTTCGCTATCGGTCAGATTGACATCTATGGTAATGGTGTCAGTTTCCATTACTTCCCGAACCGTGGCAGTGGGATTAGAGACAAGTAATTTATTAAGTGGCAGAGTTCCGACTAGCTCATCTTTACGACTAACAACCAACAATTTGTCAGTCATTTCTGGTAAGGAACGGTGTCTTCTTAAGTAACGCAACACAACGTCAATAGTGATACCGGGGCGGATGGTGACGGTATCTGTATTCATTAAGCCGCCGGCAGTGTCCTCGTGATATGAGAGGACTTCCTCGACACGGGCACGGTCTTGCGTGTCCATTGACTCAAGGACTTCAGCTGATACATTGTCAGGTAGCTGCTGAAGTATGTCGGCGAGATCATCTGTATCGAGGTCTTCTGTGAAGTTTACGACTTCCTGAGCATTTAACTTGCTGAGGAAGTGCGCCTGTATGTCTTCAGAGAGATCTTGTAGGACTTCACCTTTTAAATCGTCATTCAGCAAGCGCCATATTAGTGCTCGCTCTCGCGGTGGAGAGGATTCAATTAGGTGTGCAATATCACTTGCGTTTAGCCCCTTGTTCACAACCCTTTCAATTTGCCGGATAGAGCCGCTTTCGATTACTTCAT
>NZ_LWGG01000231.1:0-852 GCF_001635365.1 Oleiphilus sp. HI0128
ATTACTTGGCATATTCCTGCTAGACCTTTACTATAATTCCCTCTGTATATTCTGAAGGTTTCAATATGCGTATTCGGCTCGATAACGGCAAAGACTATGATCTACTTGCGATGTTTACACCGTCTTGGGTCGGCCACAAAAAAGCTCTTGAAGCTCTTCGAAAAAACTATTCAGTCTGGACCAACGCCCTCACTTTACCGTTGTATAACAGGAACAGTGTTTCTGGCTTGCTTAAGTGGCTAGTGGTTCTGACCCTACATTCCATTTCACTTCTATCGCTCCCTTTCATCCTGGTCTTGGGCTTTTCAATGAAAGCTTATACGATTTTCTTAAGCGACGATGTAAAGAAGATGAAACAGTACAAACAAGACTTACAAACCATCTATGCAAAGTTAAAAGATATCGAAGATCAGGATGAATATAAGCGACGCTTGAAAGAAGAGATAGCCAAGGTAAAGCCGTTCTAAGAATTGCTTTGAAAATCAGGCAATATCCTCATATCCAGATACCGGGTCTTGCTCACAATTCTTACGGTACTGAGTCAACAACCAGGCTATCGCGCTTGCATAAACAAGATTGGTTGCAAGTTCAGCATGAGGGTTTTCCAAAAATGCCCTTTGCGAAGCCAAACCCCGTACGGTACTCGCCAGGTCTGGTTGAAAAGCTAAATACTCATCCCATAAAGCGGTGTGACTTTCAGGACTAATCGCATAAATACCTAAACCATCAGACTGCTTCGAGGCTACCAAGTGCTCACCGTAAGAGGAACGTTTAGAAGCTAGCTTCAATAAGTAATGTTCTGCAAATTGGGAGCGTTCATCCAAAGCCGCGAGTGCGGGACGAATTACATAA
>NZ_LWGG01000232.1:0-1065 GCF_001635365.1 Oleiphilus sp. HI0128
TTTCCTTGGTGGTAAAATAAATGCTGAGGATCGAGATTGAAAGCCAAACAAACCACTCTAAAGGATGTGTGTTTTGCTTGATACGTTGTGCATGGTTTTGTGCCGCGAACACGATGCTTGGAATGGTGGTCAGACTAATAACATTGGAAATCCAGAAGTAGGCTATTACCCTTAGGTCTAGTGTGCTGTCGCCGTCATTGGTGAGCAAGCTGACACCGAGCAATGTGCTGATTAAGGCGCTAATTATTACGCTGTGGGAAATATAAAGGATCAGGTTTTTACTGTTTGATAAAGGATTACCCTTGGTAATAGAGAGCTGGAATGACTTCCGGAGCACATAACTTTGCATGCAAAGGCTTAACGAAAACAGTACTGCAGTACTAAGTTCTATATCACCGTCAAACCATGCGTTAGATGCTTGTGATAAAGCGACTGGGGCTAGGAATATTGCGGGTAGACTGACTAGGCCGAAGCAATAAGTAAGAGAGAGTGATAAACCGTAGGCTATGCTGACGTAGGGCATGGCATTCTGAAGTGTCGATCCGTCATTTATAAATAATTGGTCAAAACCTAAAGCAATAAACAACAGGGTGAGACTTATGAAAAATGCGGGTATGCCGTGAATGCGAGCGCTAGAGATTTCTGGCTTAAAACTTAGATTATTTGCATTCATTGAAAGTAAAGCCAGCTTAGCTCGAAGGTGAAATTATATAATGGGCCGCATGGTAAATATGGTGGATTGTCTTCTTGTTTTATGACGAATTTAGCTGTCTGAAGACATCACCATAATGATGAATCTATTCTATCTGTAATAGCCAAATGATTGTCTAACTGAAGTGTTTCGGTATGTAAATTTATGTAAGCTGGCGTTTTTCTGTTTAGATATCAATCCGCATTGAAAGGTCGATAGATTTGCAGTCTTTTGTCAGTGCGCCGATTGAAATAAAGTCTACTCCCGTTTCAGCAATTGGGACTAGCGTTTCATTGGTTATGCCGCCAGAAGCTTCAAGCTTGGCTTGGCCTTTATTTAGTTTTACGGCCTCGTTTAAAGTGCTGATAGGGAAA
>NZ_LWGG01000233.1:0-11397 GCF_001635365.1 Oleiphilus sp. HI0128
ACGTATCAAGCAAAACACACATCCTTTAGAGTGGTTTGTTTGGCTTTCAATCTCGATCCTCAGCATTTATTTTACCACCAAGGAAAAGCCTCACTTTATACTTCTAATCATTCCAATCTTAATGTGGGCTTCAACCAGATTTAACCAGCTCGCTTGCACTATTGCTATTTTCGTATCTGGGATTATCACCCTGCACCTCCTTAACGCCGGGACACTGACACAGCAATTATCAATACCAGAATATTCTCTACCTCTTGCTAGCTTGATCGTTATTCTAACTACCCTTTACTTCAACACCCTCCGTTCAGATCAAATAAAAATCGAAGCGAGGCTCGAAGATATTGTTCAACAACGCACACAAGATTTACTTAGCGCCAACCAAGAACTTCGCGATGAGGTTTACATCAGAAAGCAGGCAGAAAAGAGTCTACAAAACACCTCGTCTCGTTTCAGAGCACTATTCGAAACTGCCGGCATCCCGATCATCGTACTTGATAAGAAGTTCAAAATTAAACAATGGAATGCAGCAGCCGAAGTTCAGTTTTCTTATACTAAAGAACAAGTGCTAGGCAATAATTTCATCGATATGTTTGTTCCAGAAAATATTCAGGACGAGACAGCATGGAAATTTACCAAGGTACTCGAAAGCGGCCTTAGTAAAGAAAATATGGAATGCGAGATTATCAGTGGCGACTCGCTTTCGCACACCATGCTCTGGAACATGAACCACCTTAGCAATCATGACGGTGAATCCCAGCAGACGCAGCTTCTTTTGATTGGCCAAAACATTTCCGACATCAGAAAAACTCAAAATCAACTTCACTACCTCGCTCACTACGATGCACTTACCGATACGGCTAACAGACGCCTATTCGAAGACCGCTGCGCCCAAGCGATTCAATCAGCAATTCGACACAAATCCGAGATTGCGCTAATCGGCCTAGATATCGATCACTTCAAACGAATCAATGACACGCTCGGACACGATATCGGCGATCAATTTCTTGTCACCTTAGCCAGCAGACTCAAACAAAGCGTTCGAAAGGAAGACACGATTGCCCGCCTTGGCGGAGACGAATTTGCTATTCTGCTAGCAAATGTATCGGGAAGAGAAGGCGCTAAAACAGTTGCCAGAAATATTCTCGATAACATTACCAAGCCCGTAAATATTGGCGGGAATGAGCTTATCGTTACTTCCAGCATCGGCATTACCGTCTGCCCTAACGATGGCACGCAATATCCCGACCTGCTAAAAAATGCAGATATGGCCATGTATCGAGCGAAAAAAGCCGGACGAAACAATATTCAGTTCTATAGTCCAGAAATGAACAGTGAAATGCAGCGCCAACTAATTATTGAGCATGAGCTAAGAAACGCTATCAGCGCCAGCCAATTCAAGCTTTACTACCAACCTATCATCGACATTGAAACGGGTGAAATTCTCGCGCTTGAAGCCTTGCTACGCTGGCATCATCCTGACAAAGGTTTAGTCACGCCAGAGTACTTTATTGATGTCGCTGAGCAAACGGGCTTATTGCACGACATTGGTCAATGGGTAATTTCTAACGCCTGCCTGCAAGGACGAGCAATTCAGGAATGGTCAGACACGCCGATACAAATAGCGCTCAACCTCTCTAACCGCCAATTTAACCATCCGCGAATAGTTGAACTTATCCAAAAAGCAGTAGAGAGCACTAAATTTGATCCAAAGAACCTGATTCTGGAAATGTCGGAAAGCACGATCACAAGCAATATCGAGACATCCTTTGTGACACTTACTCAACTTAAAGAGTTGGGCGTGTCACTGACAATCGACAGCTTTGGAACCGGTCTAAGCTCACTACGACAGTTAAAGCAAATTCCCGCCGACATCATTAAGGTCGACCGAACTTTCGTGAATGGCATACCAAGGGATGAAAGCGATATGGCCATCACTGAAACACTGCTAGCTATTGCGAGTCAGATGGATTTAAAAACCTTTGCTACAGGGATCGAAACGAAGGAGCAGGAAGCTTTCTTAAAGATTAATGGCTGTCGATATGGGCAAGGTTATCTCTACTCCCCACCAGTGCCGTTCAAGGAATTATATGCAATATTACATAGCTTGAATCAAGGCGAAACCTTAGGCCGGGGCGACCAGATCGTACTACCTCTGGTGCACGAATCTAAACCGGCCTAAGCTAAAAGCAGGTTTTCTTGCTACGAAGATAAATGCTCGTGAAGTTCTTCAAACTGAGTCGTTAAAGCATGCTTTGGAGCAAAGTAGATAAGCGGCTGACTTTCTTGGTGCGACTCTTTCATCTTGATTGAAGCATTAATTTTTACAGGTAATACTGGCAACCCTTCTTCTTCGAGCTCCTTCACCAAGCGCGACGGCAGACTCGCACGCGGCTGAAATTGATTCACTACAATACCCTCTATTTCCAAGCGGTCATTGTGATCTTCTTGTATGTCTTGCAACTCGCCCATAATCGTATACAAAGCTTGACGAGAGAAGTCATCGCAGTCGAAAGGAATCAAAACCTTATCGCAAGCAATTAAGCCTGAACGCGTATAGAAATTTAAAGCAGGCGCTGTATCGATGATAATTTCATCAAACTGGCTCTCTAATGCTCTTAAGGCATTTTTGAGTTTATAGATCTTATGCTTAGCCTCCAGCTTTCTTTCAAGAAAATCCATCTCAGGACTAGAGGGCAAAACATAGAGATTGTCGAAGGGGGTTTTATGCGCAAAGTCGGCAGGATCTTTATTAAACAAATTAAATGAAAGCGTTTGCTCAAAAAAATCGGCAATCGAGTCATTCAATTCAGCAGCAGGCTTTCCCATTAAATAGTGAGTAGAGTTACCTTGCGGGTCCAAATCAACAACCAAGGTTCTGCGTCCCTTAGCAGCGAAAATAGCTGCAAGATTGCAAGTAATACTCGACTTCCCTACACCGCCTTTCTGGTTGAATACTACGCGAATCATTTTTTTCTCCCTGCAGCTGATGAGCTACCAATTTAAAACTTTCTTGACGAACGGAATTGTCAATTTACGCTGCTCAGTGAGCGACGCTTTGTCTAGTTGATCAAGTAACGCTAGCAACTCTGTTAAGTTGCGCCCGCTACGCTTAATAATAAAAGTAGAAACGCCCTCTTCCAAGCTAAAGCCCTTATGTATCGCAACCTGCTGCATGATTAGTTCTTTTTCAGCATCACTATAAGCTTTCAGGCTTATCAATAAACCGGATTTTAGGCGTGACAACAAATCAGCCAAGCAGATATTCAAGGCGTCTACCGGCTGTGACAAGGCGAAAATTAACATATCACCTTGAGCTTTATAATGGTTAAATAAATTAAAAAGACAGCGTTCTTTAAACTCTCGACTTAAGCTCTGGTGACACAGCCACAAATCCAAGTGATCGAGAGCCAAAATTGAATATTGCTCAAAGCTTGAAAACAAACCCTGAACGTCACTCTCTGATAATTCAAACTCGTTTAATTCCGCAAGCGAAAAGTAACAAACATTGTCCAGCTCTTTTGACTCAGCGTAGCCAATTGCAGCATTAAGCAAATGGGTTTTACCAGACTCTTCTGGCCCAACCAGTAAGACTGCAGTTTCCTGATACTCATCTATCGCACTCGACAGCATAAACTTGGCACGATCGTTTTTTTCGCTGTAAAACGTTTCGAAGCTTAGGTCACTTTTTTCCCTAACAGGCAATAATAGTTGGCTGGATAATTCAAAAGCATTCATAAGCCAGTCTTATCATTCAATTCATTTTCTCGGCGCTGCTTGTATGCCTTTACGCCCCAAACCAAGTAATAATGAATACCGCTAATCAGAGTAATGGCACCCACTACAAATAGGCCTTCTGAAACTGCCCACTGCGGCATCGGCAGATCTGCCAAGCTCATAATCACGAGTAAGACATAAACAATCTGTAGCATTGTACAGGTCTTACCCAGCCATGAGGGCTTAATATCATAATGACTAATAAAGAAGTGATAGCCCAGCGCACCAGCTAGAATCATTACATCGCGACCAATAACGAGATATAGAAGCCACATTGGGATTTGCTCTGTCCAAGCAAGCATTACGTAAGCCGTAACGAGCAGTAGTTTATCTGCCAAAGGGTCAGCTATGGCACCAAATCGCGACTTCCAATTAAATTGGCGAGCCAAGAAACCATCAACTCCATCTGAAAGACCTGCTACAAAGAATAGAATCAAAGCCTGCAAATATTGCGCGGAATATACACTCATCGCAAAAGGAATCACCAGCAGGATTCGAATAACAGTTAGAATATTAGGAATCTGATTAGCTGCGATCATTCTATCTCCAAAATAACCATAGCAATGACTAAGACCCGGAGCGCCAAACAAATTTATCGAGCGCATCGACAAGCATACCCTTATTTAACTCCAATATACCGTCTAGCTCCGCTTCCCGTTTTATTAGCTTTCGCCCAAGAGATAGGTGCTGAGAAAGCATTTCTCTTGTATCACGCAAGCGCAACTCAAAGGTAAGCTGATCTTCCTCGGCTAGCAACATATTTACGGATGCAACAGGCGCAAGATCTTGCAGGTAACGCTGTACATCCACATAATCTTCGAAAGAATCGATACCAAGCACTGAAATGGTATAGATTTCTGAACTTGCTACGCCAGATATAGCATACTGAGTAGATATAACGCTTGCCAAGCGAGCAACAAACTCTTTTGAAACCGATTCACTGCTTGCCTGAGCGCTTTCACCAAAGAAAGTTTGCTCACCTAGGAATAGCTGCCAGTCTGCACGCCATTGACGCTGAGAAACAGGCTCTTTTGCTTCATCAAGTTCTTGAGCCTCAGGAGTAATGGAACTTTGCAAGCGTACAATTGCAACAGCGTCGGTGCCATAGCGCTTACTAGCATCAATATGGGAGTCAGAAAACAGGCCCCATAATCCGTCAACATCTAAAAGCGAAAGGTCTGTCAGATCGGCCACAGGAATAAAAAGCGGCAAACCTCGAGTCTCAGCAATGCCAGTCAATTCAGGTAGCACCTCATCCAGTTCGGAAGCGCCGATAACGCTTCGCTGCCCTTGTTCATCAGACATCACCACCCAAACCAGAATTGAAGGACGAGACCGCCCCCAAATAGGAAGAGACAGTGATTGCAAACCCGCTTCTATGGGCGATTCTGCGAATGCAACATCCAGCATATATTGGTCAGGTACGGCGGGCTCGGCTATTAACGACTCAGTTAACTCTTCTTGGCCGGTCTGAGCGGAACTAGGCATAGAACCAGGCTCCTGTTCAACGTCTGCACCTTCATCTATAAACTCCATAGCGAGCCTTTCGCGCTCAGCAAGCACCTCAAGATAAACGCTATACGCGGGGTTTTCTCTGTAGGCAAATGAGAGCACGTAGTTTTCAGGTGAGCGAAACTTAGAATTCACAGAAGAATCCTGCAACAATTCCTCATCACCAGTAACACGGATCAACACCTGATGCAGCGCCTGCTCAAAGCCTAGCATACGATCGGAAGGGTCTTGCGAAGGTACTGCGACAGAAGCGTTATATAAATTACCTAGCTGGACAGCGATTGAGTGTGAACTCAAAAAGGCTAGCGAAACAAGTACGAAAAAACGAATAATATTGACCAAGTAAGTGCCACTTATGCTCAGTATTTGAAAGGTTTATCATAATATTCTCGAAACACTCATAAAACAACCATCAGCCGTGCTTTGCACACCTACTTTCTAATATTTTTTTAAATCACTACGAATATGTTATTTTTTACTGCTAGCATTTGGCGAGACTCCAAACAACTGGTAGAATCGCGCCAATTTTAAAAAGCCAAGGTTTTAGCTCATATGACTAATAATTCTGACTCAAATACAAACCCTTCACTTAGCTACAAAGACGCTGGCGTCGATATCGATGCGGGAAATGAGCTAGTAGAAAGAATTAAAGGTGTCGCCAAAAAAACTCGTAGACCGGAAGTAATGGCCGGTCTAGGCGGTTTTGGCGCAATGTTTGAGTTGCCGAAGGGCTATAAAGAACCGGTTTTGATTTCCGGTACCGACGGTGTTGGCACAAAACTAAGATTAGCCATGGACTTCAATAAGCACGATACGATAGGTATTGATCTCGTTGCCATGTGCGTTAACGATCTTATTGTTGGTGGCGCAGAGCCATTATTCTTCCTTGACTATTACGCTACAGGTAAACTGAATGTTGACGTTGCTGCCGATGTAGTAACAGGCATTGGCGCTGGTTGCGACCTATCTGGTTGCTCACTAGTCGGCGGTGAAACTGCTGAAATGCCCGGCATGTACGAAGGCGAAGATTATGACTTGGCTGGTTTTTGCGTTGGCATTGCTGAGAAGTCTGAGATTATAGATGGCACCAAAGTTAAGGCTGGCGACAAGTTAATTGGCCTCGCTTCTTCAGGTCCACACTCGAATGGCTACTCTTTAATTCGCAAGATTATAGAAGTATCAAACGCTGACCTAAACCAGGAAATTGGCGATACCGACCTAAAATCGGCCTTGCTTGAGCCAACAAAGATTTACGTTAAATCTCTTCTTAAATTGATCAAAGAAGGTGAGGTGCATGCCCTTTCACATATCACGGGCGGTGGCTTACTTGAGAATATTCCTCGCGTAATACCTGAAGGTACTAAAGCAGTCATCGAGACCCAGAGCTGGGAATTGCCTGGAGTATTCAAATGGCTTCAATCAGCAGGTAACGTAAATCCTGTTGAAATGTATCGCACCTTCAACTGCGGTGTTGGCATGATCATCGCCGTTCCAGCCGGTTCAGAAGAATCAGCCATCAAGCTTTTAGAAGCTGAAGGCGAAAGTGCTTGGGTAATTGGTGAAATTGCCGACACATCTTCCGACGAAGAGCAAGTCCAACTAAATGGACTAGGCGCTTAGTAATGGAAGGACGAGATCCTGTTGTCGTTGTTTTGATATCGGGTAGCGGCAGCAACCTTCAAGCCTTAATCGACGCCTATCAACGTGAAGAAATCCCTGGAAAGATCAGCGCTGTTATTTCCAATAAGCCCCATGCTAAGGGCCTAGAGCGAGCTAAGAAAGCTGAGATTGATACTCATGTCATCGAACATCAAAAATTCGCTCAACGAGAGATTTTTGATGCAGAGCTGATTAAGACGATTGAGAAGCATCAACCGGATCTCGTGGTATTAGCGGGCTTTATGCGTATCTTAACCGATGATTTTGTCCGCCGTTTTGAAGGAAGAATGCTCAACATTCACCCCTCTCTTCTGCCTAAATATCCCGGCCTACATACTCATAAGCGTGCGCTTGAAGCAAAAGACAAAGAGCACGGCGTGAGTGTTCACTTTGTTACCGCTGAGCTTGATAGCGGCCCGAATATCATCCAGGCTATTGTACCAGTCTTAAATCAGGATACTGAAGAAACACTTGCCACCCGAGTACTTGAAAAGGAACACATCATTTACCCCATTGCGGTTAAGTGGTTTATCGATGGACGTCTTGAAATGAAAGATGGCCAAGCCTATCTGGATGGCGAGCAGTTGCCCGAAAGCGGACTTAAGCTAGAGATTGAACAGACTTTACACTAAAAGTCTGCGCCACCCTTGCGCTTCACCAACGATTATTCACTCTCTTTCTGAGCAATATCTGTAATCAAACGCCTAAACCACTGATGGTCCGCATTATGATGAAGTAATGGGCTCCAGGCCATCTTGAGATCGAATGCTGGTATATCGAAGGGCGGCTCTTTCATTACAAGCTTAGAGCTCTCGCTTTTTAAACGCGCCGCGCGGCTCGGCAGCGTAGCCACTAAGTCATGCTGCTGCGCCAACAACATCGCCACCTGGTAATGACGGGTAAATACACTAATTTCGCGCTTTGCTCCAATACGATCCAGCGCTTCATCAACCCAACCCAAGCGCTGCACATCATTCGGGTTCACTCCAACACCCACACCAAAGCCAGTTTTACTCACCCAAATATGGCTGGCCTTTAGGTAGGCATCCAGATCGAAGCTATTGACCAAGGTGTTACTGGGGCTCATCAGGCATGAGAAGGTATCAGACCAGAGCGTTTTTTGGTGAAAAGACTGCGGCAAAGTATCAAAGCGATTAATCGCCATATCGACACGGCCTTGCTCAACATCTTCGAAAGATACATCACTGGGCGTTAAAACATCGAGCGTGATATTAGGCGCCTGCTTGCGAACTTCACTTAAAACAGCGGGAATCAAGGTAGATTCAGCGTAGTCGCTTGCCATCACGCGAAACACCCGATGGCTTTGAAGGTCAAAATCCCTATCCGGGTGAACTACACGATCGATATTGAATAATATCTCTCTCACCGCAGGCTTAAGGCTGAGCGCCAACTCAGTAGGCGCCATACCGTCACTGGTACGAACAAGCAATGGATCTTCGAACAGCAAGCGCAAACGCTTCAAACCATTACTCATCGCAGGCTGCGTAATACCAAGATGGTTTGCAGCCTTGGTGACGTTTTGCTCACGCAAAAGTACATCTAGGTGAACCAGCAAATTTAGATCAACATCACTTAGATTCATAGACCTAGACGCCCTTGGCTAATAACACTCAATTAAACTTAAACTTCATGGTAGATTTCACTACCTTCCTGTTTAAATTTCTCCGACATCTCACTCATACCTTCGTTCGCATCCTTTTCTGCTGCGTAATCACGAACTTCCTGAGATATTTTCATTGAACAAAACTTAGGGCCACACATTGAACAGAAATGTGCAACTTTAGCAGAGTCCTTAGGTAATGTTTCATCATGATAAGCACGAGCAGTATAAGGATCTAGCGCAAGGTTAAATTGATCTTCCCATCTAAACTCAAAACGAGCCTTTGACATAGCATTATCGTGAATCTGTGCACCAGGGTGGCCTTTTGCAAGGTCGGCAGCATGAGCCGCGATCTTATAGGTAATAAGGCCCTGTTTTACATCTTCTTTATTAGGTAGACCCAAGTGTTCCTTAGGCGTGACATAGCAAAGCATTGAACAACCATACCAGCCAATCAGTGCAGCACCAATGCCTGAGGTGAAGTGGTCATAGCCTGGTGCGATATCGGTAGTAAGTGGGCCAAGCGTGTAGAAAGGCGCTTCATCGCAATGCTTGAGCTGCTCTTCCATATTCGCCTTAATCATATGCATCGGCACATGACCCGGGCCTTCAATAAAGGTTTGCACATCGTGCTTCCAAGCTATCTTGGTAAGCTCGCCTAAAGTACGAAGCTCTGAGAATTGCGCCTCATCATTTGCATCAGCAATTGAACCTGGGCGTAAACCATCACCAAGTGAAAAGCACACATCATAGGCTTTCATAATCTCGCAAATTTCTTCAAAATGCGTATAGAGGAAGTTTTCCTTGTGATGAGCAAGGCACCATTTAGCCATAATTGAACCACCACGACTAACGATCCCGGTGACTCGATTCGCCGTCATAGGCACATAGCGCAATAACACACCTGCATGGATAGTGAAGTAATCAACTCCCTGCTCCGCCTGCTCAATTAAAGTATCACGGAACAACTCCCAGGTAAGATCTTCGGCAACCCCGCCACATTTTTCAAGCGCCTGATAAATCGGCACCGTACCAATCGGTACAGAAGAGTTTCGAATGACCCATTCACGTGTCTCATGAATATTCTGGCCTGTAGACAAATCCATTACGGTGTCACCACCCCAACGCGTCGACCAAACTGTTTTCTCGACTTCTTCCTGAATAGAAGATGTCACCGCAGAATTACCAATATTGGCATTCACCTTGGTGCGGAAGTTCCGACCAATAATCATCGGTTCGGTTTCCGGATGGTTGATATTACAAGGAATGACAGCACGACCACGAGCGACTTCGTCTCTGACAAATTCCGGGGTAATCATTTTAGGAATAGAAGCGCCGAAAGACTCGCCTGGATGCTGGTTAGCTAGCGCTTCATCCATCTGCGCCTCGCTTAAAGCCAGATTTTCTCGAATAGCGATATATTCCATTTCCGGCGTAATGATACCCTGACGAGCGTAATACAGTTGCGTGACATTCTTTCCGGCTTTTGCTTTTAGAGGTTTACGCTTATGCTCAAAACGCAAGCCATCCAAGGCTAGGTTTTGATCACGTACATTTGCGTACTCAGAACTAAAACCAGGTAACTCTTCAGTATCATTTCGTTCAGCAACCCACTCATCGCGTAAGGGCATTAGCCCTTTTGTGACGTCAACTTCTATCTCGGGGTCTGTATAGGGGCCGGAGGTGTCATAAACTCTAACTGGAGGGTTATCCTCAAGCTCGCCATTCTGCAACTGAGTTGGGGTAAGTGAAATTTCACGCATCGCTACGCGAATATCTTTACGACTGCCTTCTACATATACTTTTTTTGAGGCTGGAAAAGGCTGGGTAGATAACTCATCTACGTAAGCTGTATCACCCAGTTTCTTTAACGAATCGTTTTTCATCTATTGCTCCGCATATCCGGTATTACGAGTGTGGTAAGTAAGGAAGCAATTAGAATCATCGGTCTAGTCTTGATGAATTCTTGTTCCCTACGCTGGTTCTAACCAATCAGGTTCAACGGGTCCCTATCTGCCTACAAAATGTAGAACAACAAATAATTGGATATATCCCAAGAATTTATGTGGTCTCAGCATTCGCAAATCATCAAGCGATAAAATGACAGATGCTCCCCGACAAGATTTTCATCGATTTTAGGGAGTGTTGAATGATATGGCAAGAAATAAGCGCTTTAGCATCGCCTAACGAGGAAAAATAGCCGAGAAGGAGCTACCTCGCCCCACCTCGCTATCGAGAACAATTCGACCATGATTCAGCGCGAGCATTTCGCAGCATATTGCTAAACCATAGCCATCACCTTCAATCTGACTATTCTCATGGGAATCTTGGCGCTGATATAGTTTGAAAATGCTTTCACGCTGTCCTTGAGGAACACCACAGCCTGTATCATTTACTTCAAGAGTAACGCACTTGCCGACCTGCTCATCAAAACTGGGACGAAGAGATACTTCAATAGCTCCCGCTTGCGTATATTTAATTGCGTTGGAGATAAGGTTGATCGCAATTTGCTTAAAGTGCTGCCTGTCTGCCAAGGCGTATATGTCAGAATCCGAAATCTCAGAGCGAAAATCCAAGCCTTTTTTCTTGNCAAGGGTTTCACCTTGTACACACGCTTCTTCAAGCGCAGGCACTGCATTGAAGCGGGAAATGTCGGCAGCCAGCTTTCCAGCTTCTACCCGCGTAGAATCCAAAGTCGTGCTGATCTGTTCAGCGAGCTGCTGACCGCCCCCGATAATTTTCAAGGTAGTTGTCGCCTGAGCATTTAAGCTGCTTGTTTTTCCTTCTCCGGGTTCAACTTAACGTCACCCACTTTCTCCCAGTTCCGC
This sequence comes from Oleiphilus sp. HI0128, assembly GCF_001635365.1. NCBI lineage: Bacteria > Pseudomonadati > Pseudomonadota > Gammaproteobacteria > Oceanospirillales > Oleiphilaceae > Oleiphilus > Oleiphilus sp. HI0128. Next base: position 11,395 of record NZ_LWGG01000233.1, read on the forward strand.
GTA
>NZ_LWGG01000234.1:0-811 GCF_001635365.1 Oleiphilus sp. HI0128
GCAAAGCCCATAAGCTTAGTGCCGCCCCGACGGTCATGATTGAAGCATTGAAAAGGCGGGAAAGCGCCCAGGTAAAAGGAATAAAATCAGTGTTCTGGGCTTGAGCATCGATCACTCTTGCTGATGCCAAGGTATGAAAAATGTCGATCGATGCTGCCGAGAGCAATGCAAGCCCCATGATAGGGAGTGTAATATTACGATGATAGTAGTAATGAACAAACGCAAAGATAGCGCCGATACAGGCAATAGAAATTGCGCTCCATTCGAGAATGGTATGTAGGATAGCTCCCTGCAGCGCTTCCAGCATCGAGCTTTGTGTTGTCACTATATCGACTTTTGTCGGCGCAGCGCCAAAGTCAATTCCTAGCANATTAGGTAAAAAAGGTAGAGTGCAGAGAAAAAATAGCCCAATAGTCAGTTTTTTGGGAGACGTCATTCAAACTTCCGAAATATGGTGACGTGGTGCGATGGCATTAAAGAAGTATAGTAGAAATGTCTTCAAGTTCACGTCAGTATGCAAATAATAGGAAAGTCGCTATGCTTTGGTTACACTGAACAAATGGATAGTCTTGGTATGCTTTTGTTTTTTGGGTGCAACTAGCCAAATTGGGTTTAGATGAATTATGAGCGAACAAGCAAAAGCGCTGATTACCGAAATATTTGATGCAGCTTGTGTTAAGCAGTTTGAAAGCTTGGGCTGTCAAATAGAAGTAACGGATAGAAGTTCATATTCCCGAGAAGTGATGGCTTCGTATATTACGGCAGGCTCTGAAGACCTGACAATTTCTTTGCTATTAAAAACACCGCGTTT
>NZ_LWGG01000235.1:0-938 GCF_001635365.1 Oleiphilus sp. HI0128
TTGGTACGGATTATGAAACACGTGATGGTACCTGTATCCGCGATTACATCCATGTTGATGATTTGGCTAAAGCGCATGTTATGGCGCTCGATTACATGGCGAAAGGCGGTGAATCGCAAATCCTAAACTGTGGTTATGGCCGTGGCTTTACGGTCAGTGAAGTAATCGATACGGTTAAGGAAAAGTCAGGGCAAGACTTTCCGGTTGAAAATGTCGACCGCAGAGCAGGTGATCCTGATGCGCTGATGGCAAATAATGCCAAAATCAAAGCAGTACTAGGCTGGGAGCCAGATCATGATGACTTAGGTGTGATCGTTAAGTCTGCTTTGGATTGGGAAGCTAAGTGGCAGAAACAAAAAGCTGAGAGTGCAGGCGCTTAATGGCAGACTTCAAACTCGACTCACGCCTGGAAAACGATACGATTCACATAGCGTCTTGGCCATTGTGCGAAGTCTTATTGATGAATGATGTTCAGTATCCATGGCTTATTCTTGTTCCTCGCGTGGGTGATGCAACGGAGTTGTATCACTTAAGTGATGAGCAACGTCAGCAGTTAGATCTTGAGTCGATGTATCTTGGGCAAAACCTAATGCAGCTATTCTCGGGTGATAAGCTTAATATTGCCGCCTTGGGGAACGTTGTAAAACAGCTACATATTCATCATGTTGTGCGTTTTGAAGGTGACCCGACATGGCCAGCGCCAATTTGGGGTAAATTGCCTGCTCAGTCTTATAGCACAGATGAACGCCAGGCTACCTTGCTCAAGCTTAAGCGTATTATTGATAAAGACTGGTCTAACTAGTTATTGTCAATGAAGTACGACAGTTCAGCCGTTTCCAAATACCATGTAAGGCGTTTTATACTTTTCAATAATAGTCAGTAAATTCAGGGTATTACGAGTATTGTTACTGTAGTACTTAAGTGGATTTACGACTGAC
>NZ_LWGG01000236.1:0-796 GCF_001635365.1 Oleiphilus sp. HI0128
TGGCAGACAGTATCCCGGCATTCTCTGGCATTTTAGAGTCACCCTTACTGAAGAAAACACTATTCCAGCGTAATTCTAACTTACCTTCTTCTTTCAACTTATCGACTAGGGCAAGCTGCTTTTCTTTCAGGTTATAGTGATGACCTTTTAAATACTGGTCAACCTGGTCATCAGCCAATGCCCACATTGTTTGGCTTGTACCCATCAATTCAGGCTGGTCTCGCATGGTTTTTGTTAACGTACGTAGCCAAGCCCTACTTACAATTTTGCGATACCTTTTGGAATGGCGCGACGCGTGGACTTAGCATTTCGCTCAGAAAACTCTACTTCAACTTGCACATAAGCTTGCTTCACAGCAGGCGCAGCAGTACTAAGGATATCGACCATGAAGAAGATCAGAAACGACAGAGTAAATACGACGGAGCTCTTTGCGAAAAGTTTGAAAAATCGCGAGGCACGATGCCGTTTACTTAAGGTCGGGTCGTAAAAAGGGTTAGAATTCTGTTTTGAAGTCATAGCCTGCTTATCTTGTATTTTTCTTTAAACTTACGGATTTGGGACAACGAGACCATATTGAGAATCAATGTGATCACAAATAAGACCAAGCCTAAGGCAAAAGCCGAAAGCGTTTGCGGTGAGTCAAAGGCGTGATCCCCGACAAGGGAGTCAACAATTCTCACTGTTACGGTGGTCATATCTTCTAAAGGGTTCCACGACAAATTTGGTCTAAGACCGGCAGCCATAACCACAATCATGGTTTCACCAATCGCTTTAGCAAAGCCAAGCAAACAGGCTG
>NZ_LWGG01000237.1:0-791 GCF_001635365.1 Oleiphilus sp. HI0128
ACAACTAATACCAAGTTCCTGCATTGTCGGGCTAAAGCCCGACCTACATACAGCATGTTAACAGGGTAAAATCACCCCTTAAGAAAGCCTCGATCTGTATGATATAATCCCGCCCTCGGAATCATCGTTTATCACTTTAGGTCGTATTAATGAGTCAAGCTGCTAATCCAGACATGTTTAANAACAACCCTTTTGGTACCGAAACTACGGATGCCGATATCCTTGAGGCTTTCGAATTTCTGGATGACTGGGAAGAACGTTACGCATATATCATCGACCTAGGTAAATCACTCCCGGCATTTCCTGAAGCAGAGAAGACTGAACTAAACCTGGTCCATGGCTGCCAAAGCCAAGTCTGGCTTGTTCACTACTTTGACGAAGCCAGCAACAAGCTTTTCTTTTTAATTGAGAGCGACGCCATTATCGTCAAAGGCCTTGCCTCTGTTGTACTGGCGACACTTAATGCACGCTCACCTGCCGAAATCGTCGCTAAAGATGTTGAAGCAATATTCAATGACATGGATCTGATGCGTCATATCAGCCCAACCCGAGGCAATGGCTTGCGCTCTATGCTTGAACGCATGAAGAATATCGCTGGAAATTTTTAGTTTTTAACGAACGTAAGCAGAGGGTTCCACCCCTTATATGGACTCTCCGTGCTAACCCGCCAGCGAGCCGTGGAAGGCTCTGCCTACGGTCTACTCGGTTAAGAGCCATTTAATTATTTCCCTTCAGTTTCTCATTTTCCTTATGTAGCTTGCGTTTCATTCGTCCCAAACCAAACATCACAA
>NZ_LWGG01000238.1:0-862 GCF_001635365.1 Oleiphilus sp. HI0128
GGTGTAATCAGGTCGATGGTGTCACATCAACAATTATTGGCGCCACCAGTTTGCAGCAGCTGGAAGAAGATATCGAAGCCTTTAAAGTTGAGTTATCCAAAGATGACCTGAAGGCTATTTTCAAAGTACTTAGGGAATACCCTTTGCCTTTCTAGCACAAAAAAGCTCTATAAACCCTGAGAAAAGGCGAGCTCTACACTTAGCCCGCCTAATTCAGAATCAGATAATCTTAGCGTCCCGCCGTAGCTCTCGACAATATCATTTACTACAGCTAAACCTATTCCTTGGCCGGGAATCGTAGTGTCCGCGCGCTGGCCTCGTCTGACGAGCTTTGCCTGCTCAGCTTCACTTATCCCCGGGCCATCATCTTCAATGGTGATCCGTAAGGTATTGTCATGGGCCCTTGCATGAACATTAACCTGCGCCTTTCCGTATTTAAAAGCATTATCGATCAAGTTGCCTAAGAGCTCTATCAGGTCACCTTCATCTCCCCTAAAGACTGCGTCGCCGGAGATATCACAAGCCAAAGTCATCGACTTATCATGATAGACCTTGCCCATGGCTGCACAGATTTTATCGCACAAGGGTTTGACTACTACGGCCTTATTAAACGGGGCTGCCACACCCCCAACGGCGCGTGTTAGCTGGTAGGAAAGTATTTTATCGATGCGCTCATTCTGCTCCTCAATATCCTGGAGCCATGAGGTATTGCGCATATCATCAGGTAGGGAGTTTCCCGCCTGATTCAAGGCGCTGCTAATAATGGCAGAAGGGTTTTTAATGCTATGTGCCAGGTCCGCTAAGGTATTCCGATAGCGTTCTCGCTGATGAGCTTCGTGGGAAATAAGACGATTAATACTAT
>NZ_LWGG01000239.1:0-976 GCF_001635365.1 Oleiphilus sp. HI0128
GGGGCAACCAGTGGCTCCGAGAAAGTGACTCACCTGCAAGTTGCCGACCTTGAAATGGATTTGCTAGCCCGCTCTGTCAAACGCGGTAGCGAAAAGATCGACCTACAACCTCGCGAATTTCGCTTGCTAGAGTACCTGATGAAACATGCAGGCCAAGTGGTGACTCGTACTATGCTATTGGAGCAGGTTTGGGATTATCATTTTGATCCACAAACCAATGTGATCGACGTCCATATCAGCCGCTTACGATCAAAGATCGATAAGGACTTCCCGAAACAACTACTACAAACAGTTCGAGGCGCGGGATACATTCTTAGTGAAGATTCTTAGTCTTCTTCGGACCTCTACCTTTCAATTGGCGATCATGTACATGGTACTGTTCGCCACATCTGTCTTTATCCTGATGGGTTTTATCTATTGGGCTACTGCCGGCTACATGTCGAGCCAAACCGACGAAACTATTGAGGCTGAAATTATAGGCCTTGCTGAGCAATACCAAAGGCAAGGGCTCAACGGTTTAATCAGCGTTATCCGGGAGCGTGTCGCGCGAGACCCAAATGGCAAGGCTATTTACTTATTTACCGCCAGAGACTTTATTAAGCTCGCCGGTAATATAAGTAAGTGGCCTGAAGATGGAGAAGTACAGGAGGGCTGGCTAAACTTCACCCTTGGCGAGAATCTAGGGTGGCCAGGTGAAGAATCCCGGCCTGCTCGTGCCCGTGTATTCATCGTGCCTGGTGGACTAAGGCTGCTTGTTGGCCGCGATGTAAATGAATTTATGGCCGTTAAGCAACTCGTCGAACGTGCGATAAACTTTGGCATGGGAATTACCTTCGCTCTGGCGATGCTTGGCGGCATTATGATGAGCCGTAGTACAGCAAAAAGGGTTGAGCTAATTAACCAAACCAGCCAGCGGATTATGCAAGGGAATCTTTCTATTCGTATCCCGGACCGTGGCACCAATGACGATTTTGAC
>NZ_LWGG01000240.1:0-1580 GCF_001635365.1 Oleiphilus sp. HI0128
ACCAGTCAACTTTGTCCATCTTACGGACGATTACAAATTCATCTCGGTTACAGCCAACGGTACCGTAGTAGTTAAATCCGTATGCTTGCTGTGCGTAACCACCGATCATGTGAGTAGGCTTCATAACCGCTCTTGTAACAGAGTTATGCATACCACCACGTGTCTTGGTTGTTTCAGCCCCCGGCATATTTATTTGTCGTTCCTGTGCGTGATACATCAAGCTCATACCTTCGTTTACACGCTGGGAAACGACCGCACGACATGCAATGGCACCGTTAACATTGAACACTTCGATCCAATCGTTATCTTCGATGCCTGCTTTTGCTGCATCAACTTCCGAGATCCAAACAATCGGACCACCACGTGAAAGGGTCAACATCAACAAGTTATCAGAGTAGGTTGAGTGGATACCCCATTTCTGGTGAGGTGTAATCCAGTTCAATACGATCTCTTTGTTGCCGTTTGGTTTCTTGTCTAACAAAGGCTTAACTGTCTTCATGTTAACTGGTGGCTTATACAAGCACTGGGTTTCACCGAAGTCACGCATCCACTCATGATCCTGATAGAACTGCTGACGACCTGTCACTGTTCTCCATGGAATCAACTCGTGTACGTTGGTATAACCTGCGTTATAAGATACGTGCTCATCTTCCAGACCTGACCAGGTAGGAGAAGAGATGATCTTACGAGGCTGCGCCTGAATGTCGCGGAAGCGGATTTTTTCCTCTTCTTTCGGCTTAGCCAAGTGTGTGTGATCTTTACCGGTAAACTCTGACAGTGCAGCCCATGCTTTAACCGCTACCTGACCATTAGTTTCTGGTGCCAGGCTCAAGATCACTTCAGAGGCATCAATTGCCGACTCAATCTTCGGACGACCCTGATGCGCGCCTTCTTCAGTGTGCTTATAGTTAAGCTCACCCAAGAACTTCACTTCATCTTCAGTGTTCCAAGTAATACCCTTACCACCATTACCTAGTTTCTCTAGCAATGGGCCAAGCGAAGTAAAGCGCTTATAGGTATTCGGGTAATCACGTTCAACAACGGCTAGGTTTGGTGCCGTCTTACCTGGAATCAGGTCACACTCACCTTTCCACCATGCTTTCACACCCTCTGGCTGAGCAAGCTCTCCTGGTGTGTCGTGCTGAAGCGGTACCGTGACCAAATCTTTCTCAACACCCAAGTGGCCTTCACAAAGTTCAGAGAACTTCTTGGCAATACCTTTGAAGATATCCCAGTCAGATCTCGATTCCCAAACCGGGTCAATCGCTTTAGAAAGAGGGTGAATAAACGGATGCATATCCGACGTATTCATATCGTCTTTTTCGTACCAAGTTGCTGTAGGTAATACAACATCTGAATACAAGCAGGTAGTCGACATACGGAAGTCTAGCGTCACTAGCAAGTCGACCTTACCCTCGACTGGCGTATCGTGCCACTTAACATCTTCTGGCTTCTTGGCGCCACGTTCATCAAGGTCTTTACCTTGAAGACCGTTCTTAGTACCTAGAAGGTGACGAAGCATGTATTCATGACCCTTACCTGACGAACCTAATAGGTTTGAACGCCAGATAAACATATTA
>NZ_LWGG01000241.1:0-596 GCF_001635365.1 Oleiphilus sp. HI0128
AGTATTCGTGCAGCCTGTTTAAGGCTTATTCCTTTATCAATAATCGCGTTAGTGATAAGCGATTTTCGCCCTGTGTGAGAAGACGCATTATGAAAACCTGCCTTCGTGTAAATAGCTCTAATCAAGTGCTCCAGCGAATCACACGCCCTATAGGATTTAATGGAGCCATCATACATAACCCGCTTTTTCTCTGTCATGGCATAACGTCTACCCCGATTGTTATATAAGAATCTGCTGTTTGGATTTAATCCCTGGTATTGAGCGCTACCAATGACTGTTCCCCACTTTTTCTTAAGGCGATACTCAATCCAATCCTGGATTATTTCGCGACTTACTGGATTAGTAAGCCAAATAGTTCGTGGCTTAAGGCGCTTACAGATCTTGGCAGGAAGATGAATTTCTTTTCTTAATTCACCTGTAGAGTTTAAAAGAGATCCAGTTTCGATTAATGCGATTTCACTGACTCGCATAGCAGCATGAGAGAGAACCAGAGCGCAGCGCTTACCCTCTTTGTGAGTCATCAGATTTGCGACCGCAAGAGCGTGTCGAATTTCTTTCTTGGATAAAGCTTCAGCTTTACTCATGTCTGTATTTTC
>NZ_LWGG01000242.1:0-952 GCF_001635365.1 Oleiphilus sp. HI0128
ATTGCGAACTCAATATGGGGACGAATTTCCAACTTATTTGATAGCTCGGGTGCCCCCGTAGAACAGGCTATCATCAACTCAAATGATACGACATTACTAAGTGTTGGAGAGAAAACTATTCCCGCTCTCATTAACCCTAATATCTATCAGTATAATCAAGATCATGACTTGGGGCATGGCGCTCTAATAGGGACTTTGCCTGGCAACATCGCAGAGGTTATCGATATTGACATAAAGAGCCAATTTCATGGTGAGGTGAAAGTTAAAGATAGCTATGAACATGACGCACCGGTCAAGACCTACTTCTTTCCGAGCAGCCTTTCTTTCATCAACCCGACAGGCTCTTTTGGCGACATGAAGTTTATGTATGACGATACTTCTGAAGAACCATCAGAGAGCGAAGAACTCCTCGAAGAAGCACCTTAAAAAGGCCCAGTGGCGAATACTCTATTCGCCACTCAACAGCCTTGGAACACGAGTAGTAATACTACAAAATAACTCGTAGGCAATCGTACCAGCCAAAGATGCAAGCTCGTCCGCCTTAATATAATCCCCCCACAGCTCAACAGGACTGCCAAGACCACAAGAAGGAATATCCGTTATATCAATTGCCAACATATCCATCGATACCCGCCCTACAAGCGGGGCTCGAACAAAGGATTGTGACGCGGAATCAAAAACCGCTACCGGCGTTCCATCTGGTGCATGTCGGGGATAACCATCACCATAACCGCAAGCGACTGTTGCAATTCGTGATTCACGAGATGCTCGCCAGCGGCCGCCATAGCCAACACGCTCTCCGATAGAAAGCTCTCTAACAGCCATGATTGCAGACTTTAATTTCATCACCGGCTTTAAATCAAAATTCTGGTCTTGCTTCTCTGGTGACGGCATTGCGCCATATAAGATAATACCAGGTCGAACAATATCTTTATGGCTATGAGGATAATAT
>NZ_LWGG01000243.1:0-911 GCF_001635365.1 Oleiphilus sp. HI0128
TCTGCAGTACTTATTTTGCACTGGCTAAGTTGAGACTGCCATGAACCGTATTGCGCTTTATTTTCGACAGGAATAGTTGATAGATGTATCATGTGCGCTTTAATTTTGGTCTGCGAGCCTAAAAAAGAGTCAGCCCTTGATGTAAAGAGGCCGGTAAACCGCGCAGTATATAGCGAAGTAAAGCTATAGAAAACAGTTTGTCGCCCACTCATTGGCCCTGTATAGATTAGGCTGGACCAAGATAGCGAGAAAATAATTCCGTAAATTGAATAGTTCCTGCATAAATATGTAGGAGACAGAAACAGGTGAGATCAAAATGGGAAGTTATTCTACCAGCGAATTCCGTTCAGGCTTAAAAGTAATGTTGGATGGTGATCCTTGTGCGGTGATTGAGAATGAATTTGTAAAGCCAGGAAAAGGCCAGGCTTTTAACCGCGTTAAGTTGAGAAACCTCAATACTGGGCGTCAATGGGAGAGAACCTTCAAGTCAGGTGAATCTCTTGAAGCGGCTGACGTAATGGAATTCGATATGGAGTACCTCTATACCGATGGTGAGTTCTGGCACTTTATGATGACTGATGGTTCTTTTGAACAGCATGCTGCTGATGAAAAGGCTGTCGGTGATACAATTAAGTGGTTAAAGGAACAGGATGTTTATACGGTCACACTATTCAATGGTGCACCCTTGGCTGTTGCTGCAGCAAACTTTGTTGAGCTGGAAGTGGTAGAAACTGACCCGGGTTTGAAAGGCGATACAGCTCAAGGTGGCACAAAGCCGGCTACCTTTTCTACCGGTGCAACGGTCAATGTGCCATTATTTGTCAATATTGGTGAGAAGCTGCGTATCGATACTCGTACTGGTGAATACGTGAGTCGTGCCAAGTCATAATTGAGCAATTGATTGCATAGAG
>NZ_LWGG01000244.1:0-3204 GCF_001635365.1 Oleiphilus sp. HI0128
TCTTAGGGTAACACTGGTGTATTTTGCGGTAACGTTTAATTTGCTTATATTCTGAGCGAATAAGATAGAAGATGAATGACTTAGCTAAGTAACTTAATATTCTTCATTAAGTTAAAGAAGTAAAAAGAATTAAATAAAAAAATATTATAGCTATATGTTATGGAGAGGTTTGTCGAATTGTTTACTTTTTATCCGCTTTGTAATTTGGCGTGTTTAAAAAATAGGCGACCTCTTGCTTTTGTAACGTTTTGTATCTTAACGCTATTCCTTCTGGCCTCCTGTACCTCTCCATCAATATATCTAGATAAAAACTTTAACCCTCCAGTCTACTTTGGGCAGCATGTTGTACGTAAGGGAGATACCTTATATGCCATCGCATGGCGCTATGGCCGTGAGATGAAGGAGTTGGCGAGAGAGAATGGAATAAAGTCGCCCTATGTGATTGTGCCGGGGCAAAAAATAAATTTAGAACGTCGCAAAAACTCACAGAAATCGAACTTGAAAATATCAAAATCAGGGTCTAAGAGAAGAGGGAATGTAACAGAACGTAAAGAAACTATGCAGAATGGTAAAAACGTAACAAGAGATAAAAAAACCAAGCACATCAAGAACATAAATTGGCAGTGGCCTCATCTTGGCCCGATACTTGCCATGTATTCTATAAAAGGTTCTGTAGGAACTTCCCGTTCAAGTGGAATGAGCAAAGGGAAGTCTGCGGGTACGACTCTCAATAAGGGGGTCGATATTACCGGCAATTTGGGTTCGCCAATATATGCGGCCGCTGATGGAGAAGTAGTTTATGCAGGCAATGGCTTGTTAGGCTACGGAAACTTGGTAATTATAAATCATAATGAAACTTACCTCAGCGCTTATGCACATAACCAGCGGATACTAGTTAAAGAAGGACAAAAAATAATAAAAGGTCGCAAGATCGCAGAGATGGGGAGCTCTGACTCAAAACAGGTAATGCTTCATTTTGAAATTCGGCGCAATGGTGAGCCGGTTGACCCAATGAAATATCTGCCTGCGAGATAAAACTATCCTAAAAGGGAAAAATGCCAGTTGCGAGGCTGGTAGCGTATTTATTTAAACAGCTAGGTTGCATCATCAAGGATCTTGATGAGCAAACAATAAAAAGCGAGGCAAGACAGATGTCAGCAGAAAGAGAAGCGTACTTTGACGATGTAGTAGAAATTGATGGCGTTGAATCAGAAGAGACAACGACTGAAAGTTGGGGTTTTGAGGAAGAGGCTGAGACAGTCGTCACTCCGATAACCGCGAAAAAGAAAGCTAAGAAGACAGGCATAGACGGTCGCTCATCAGAAAGTCAGTCATACCGTCAGCTTGATGCGACACAAATGTACTTGAATGAAATCGGATTTTCTCCGCTTTTATCCCCAGAAGAAGAAGTTTATTTTGCTCGCTTGGCGCAGAAAGGTGATGCGGCCGGGCGTAAGAGAATGATTGAAAGTAACTTGCGACTCGTTGTAAAGATCGCACGTCGCTATGTTAATCGTGGTTTGACTCTACTTGACCTGATTGAAGAGGGTAATTTAGGCCTAATTCGCGCAGTTGAGAAATTTGACCCAGAACGTGGTTTCCGCTTCTCTACTTATGCAACATGGTGGATTCGCCAAACTATTGAGCGCGCAATCATGAATCAGACGCGTACAATTCGTCTGCCTATTCACGTAGTAAAAGAGCTGAATTTATATCTGCGTGCTGCACGTGAGTTGACTCAAAAACTTGATCACGAGCCATCGCCAGAAGAAATTGCAGATTTGCTTGATAAGCCTGTTGCTGATGTTAAGCGCATGTTGGGCTTGAACGAGCGTGTTGCCTCTGTTGATATGCCTATCGGCGGCAGTAGCGACAAATCATTACTAGATACAGTTGCTGATGAGTCAGCGTCTGATCCTGCAGAGTTGCTGCAGGATAGTAACCTTAAAGGTAGCATTGATGGCTGGTTGGATCAGTTGTCTGGTAAGCAGCAAGAAGTTCTTTCTCGTCGCTTTGGTCTTCGTGGCTACCGTATGAGCACCTTGGAAGAGGTTGGTAAAGAGATTGGTCTAACTCGCGAGCGAGTTCGTCAGATTCAGGTTGAAGCACTTAAGCGACTCAGAGATATCCTTGAGAAGCAGGGCTTAAATGGCGAAACCTTGTTTAATAGTTGCTTCTAAGCTTCTTATGTATGCCGCAAATTTTGTGCAGGCATCAGAGTAAGTAAAAAATCCCCGCCTTTGGTGGGGATTTTTGCATTTACAGTTTTAAAATTCGCTGCTGCTGAGTCTGGGTCTTAATGTTGAATTCTATGTGGTATAAAACTTTTGCAAACAGTAACTTACTGAACTATTCTAACTAAAAGCTTTAAAAAGGCTGGTGGCGCTCCGATTCAGGGGCTTATTTAGATCTAGGGGCAGGTATTTGTTTTCGCTATTTAAAAAGAAATCGAAAGCTCAAGTAGTAGGGCTGGAAGTTCGCTCCAGCGGTATAGCTCTTGCTGTCGCTTCGAAAAATGAAGGCAAAAATGCGCTCATTACATTGTGTGATTATCGTGAGTGCAATGCGGCAGAGCGTGTATCAGTGCTGGAGTCACTTGTTGAAGAGCATGGCCTCGACGGTGCAACTTGTCGCGTCGTTTTGCCGGCAGATCAGTATCGAGTTTACCCTATCGAGAAGCCAAAAGTTGAAGAGAGTGAACTCGTCGATGCCGTTCGCTGGAAGCTAAAAGACCTACTCGACTATGACGTAAACGATGCGGTGCTGGATGTCTATGATTTTCCTCAGGATGCCCTAAAAGGACGTCCGGAACAGGTGAATGTTGTTTCCAGTCGGTCAGCTTTAATCCAGGATACCGTGAATCTCGTCAATAAGTCTGGTTTGGAACTAGAAACAATTGAGATCTCAGAGCTAGCGATTAGGAATATTGCCTTGCGACTAGCAGGTGATGATCAAAGACCCGTTGCGGTTTTATATCTTCGTCACGGTGCTGGAATGATTGTGTTGGTTAAAGGTGACACGCTTTACTTTTCCAGGCATTTTGACTTTTCTTTACAAGCGCTGAACGATGTCGCGCAGCAAAACTCGGTTATTCAGCAATTATCTTTAGAAATCCAGCGCTCATTTGATTACTTTGAAAGCCAGATGGCTCAAGTTCCTCCGCAAACGGTTGCACTGATGGGCCCTGCACCCAATATGCCATTA
>NZ_LWGG01000245.1:0-1018 GCF_001635365.1 Oleiphilus sp. HI0128
CCAAACTGTCAATTAAGGAAACGTGTTGAGGTAGTTTTTTCTGCGCACTTCGAAAATCTCTGGTCAAAACGGTATAGTCGTGGTGAGTATACCGTTCGATAAATCGGCGACCTATCAAGCCCGTTCCACCCGTTACTAATAATTTCATACTAATCTCCCCAACGATCCGGCAGTTCCGGTTTCAATCTCTTATTAACTCACTTACGCAATAGTTTGTAATTTGGATCCACTTCAGAGTTTTCTTTCATATTGATCCAATTTGTTTTTAACGACGTAAACCTTCTTGAATATCATTTATTCGCTGTCGCGAAACTGTTCGGCTCTGAGTCGAACCAAAGAACTTATAAAGAGGTTAACTGTGAGTCATTACAAAGCACCATTGGATAATATTAATTTCGTCTTGTTTGATGTCTTAAACTCCGGCCAACTAGCCGAAAGTCCTGCGTTCACCGAAGCCACAGAAGAAATGCAAAGAGCAGTTATAGAAGAAGCTGCTAAACTGGCCGAGGGCGTGTTACTGCCTATCAATACATCTGGTGACAGAGAAGAGTGCCAATTCGATCCAGACACTAAAACAGTGAAAACTCCAAATGGCTTCAAAGCAGCCTACGAACACTACCAACAAGGTGGATGGAGTGGTTTGTCGTCTGCGCCTGAGTTTGGCGGGCAAGGCTTACCACACTTACTAAAAAACGTTGTTGATGAAATGGTCTGTTCAACGAACCTATCGTTTGGCATGTACCCAGGTTTATCTCATGGTGCGATAGACTTACTCCAGCAGCACGGTACAGAAGCACAAAAGCAAACCTACCTACCAAAGCTTATACAAGGCATTTGGACTGGCACCATGTGCTTGACCGAGCCTCAGTGCGGAACCGACTTGGGCCTAATCACCACAAAAGCTGAAGAGAACCCTGATGGCAGCTACGCTACCAGTGGAACAAAAATCTGGATTACCGGCGGAGAGCATGATCTTGTCGACAATATCATCCATTTAGTGCTGGCTAAAATACCTGGC
>NZ_LWGG01000246.1:0-1051 GCF_001635365.1 Oleiphilus sp. HI0128
CCGAATTTCTGTATTTTGAATCCACCCCCAACAGAGGTAATTCATGGTGTTCACCTTTAGGTAGACACTCGTGGATCTGTTTATGGTAATTAATATAACGCCATGTACAGTCCATTCCTGCTGTAAGCATCATACGCAAACGCCAGTTCCACTGACGACTTAGTGTCAAACGGATATCCGGACTGCCAACTAGCGCAACTGCAATCAAATGATTATCCAATGCCAGGCCGATCACATCTTGCTGATTGGAAAAATGTAAGTTAATTAACTCTCGTATAGTTGCCCTGATACGTTGATCATAACCAGGGCGCGAAGCGTCAAATAGGTATTTAAAGGTAGGCTCATGTTTATAAGCTCTATATAGAATTGCTTTAGCTTCGGTAAAAGCGCCAGGTTCAAGTCGAACAACTCTTGCTTTGGTTTCTTCTGTTATTCTTGTCATAGGTGCCCCTAGTTCTTAGACTAATATATCGCGCTACAGACTTATGAAGACAATGTCATTCTGGCGCTGATCTTCCCTGGTGCATCATCTTTATCAATGGAAATCTGCTCGACTCGCACACCTAATGAGCTTTTCAAGCGACTTAACCAAGAAATTACCTTATCGAAAGAGGCGTCATCCACCCAAACTTTTAGCTTATTGTCGCCGCTTGGCTCGAAGCGCTTAAGTGCCACTTTCTGTTGCTTTGCAAGATTAGTAACCGATGAAACCAGCTGCTGGCTATTCAATGCTTTTTTGGAAGCACTGCCTTGATTGTTTTGACCAAGACTTCTCAGTGCGGCTTTATTCTGGTTTACCAAGGCTAGCAATTGCTGATTTTGCTCAAGCTTTGCCTCGGCTTGTTTTTTGTATTCATAAGCTGGCTTCATTAAGCCAAAGATCAGAATAACCAAGCTCAGAGCTACAAGCAGCACTTTAAGAGCCAAACGGTCACGTGCCGATAGCATCTCATACTGTTTGCGCATATTCAGTAGCGCAGAGTTCTGTTTTAAAGCTTCTAACATCTCAATATCTCTCTTAACTACCTAAACTAAGCACCGCCGACACTAA
>NZ_LWGG01000247.1:0-911 GCF_001635365.1 Oleiphilus sp. HI0128
TGGATCGACTGAACACCTTCGCACAAGAGAAAAACCTAGAAGTAAGCACTTATACCTTAGACCTCGATCACCCAGAACAACTAAACGAGCTAGAGACGTTTGATAACATCGTGATGACGCACTTTAAACCAGCGCCTCATTATTGGCCCCTGTTCATCGCACTGTTACGCCCCGGTGGAAAGTTACTTTTGAGCACCTTTAACCTCACCCATCATGAGAAAAACGGCTTTTCCCGTCGCTTCTGCCTAGAGCCAGGTGAACTCAGAAATATAAACGAGCACCTGGAACTCGAGCATTTCGCCTCCATTCAACGAGGTGAAAGTTATATGGATGATTATCTGTTTCGCAAAGTGTAAGCCTTCCTACGCTCACTCAAAAGCGGAGTTCATAAGAACAAAGGGGAAGTACACGTCGTTTTTTAAGTGCAAAGAGATCTAAGCTTCTGAACCCTGACTGGCCTATAATAAAACTGTCTAAGAAATAGACAGCGCAGTAACTCCTAAAAAACAATAATGATCAATAGAGGTTTACCGTATGTTATTAAGTCATGTCCCTGGAATGTTCACACACCCCGATGAAGAGTGGGAATCAATAAGAAAAGAACATTCAAGCCCGCTTAAGATGGCCGCCTATATCTGCCTTCTCGCCTTGATTGCCCCAGTATGCGCCTACATTTCAACCACTCAATATGGTTGGCAAGTGGGTGAAGGTCAGTTAGTTTACCTTTCTCAATCGAGTGCAATGACGCTCAGTATTTTGACTTATGTCGCCATGGTCGCGGGCATTTACTTTATTGGCTTTATGATTGACTGGATGTCTCGCAACTATGGCAGTGGCCATGATGAGTTTGCCGCGAACGGAATAGCACTCGTCGCTTACTCCTGCACGCCTCTGTTCCTAGCTGGTTTAGC
>NZ_LWGG01000248.1:0-836 GCF_001635365.1 Oleiphilus sp. HI0128
CAAAACTGCTTATACCAGGCAGTTTGAGGTTTATTATTTGTATCGTTCATATTGTTATATTCCATCTCTGGGTAGGTATTGTGATTACGGTGCTATCTTGGGCTGAAGAATCGAGAACTTTCTTGAACCTTATATATATCATCCTCAATCTTGGTAGAGATTGTAAACTCAAGAGTTTCAATAGGTTTATCTAAAGACGCTACGGGGCTTGCAACGGTTACGGTAACATTGCCAACTTCGCCTGGTGCTATTTTTTGCACTTCATTGTAAGAAACCTTTGCGCCGTCAATTCCGGACACATCAATTTGATATGTTTGCGCATTCTTACTTTTATTCATCACCTTAAAGTTATAGACGTTTTCAATATTAGACGCGTCGATAACGCGGTATAGTGCACCACGATCTCTGAGTACATCAACTGCTAGCGGTGAACGCATTGCAATGGCAATAACAAAGGCAACAAATAAAGCAACTAACAAAATAGCATAAGCGACAATTCGCGGCCTAAGAATCTTAGTTTTTTCGTGATGTAAGGAATGTTCAGTGGTGTAGCGAATCAAACCTTGAGGTTTCGAGACTTTTTCCATTACCTGGTCACATACATCCACACAAGCTGCGCAGCCAATGCACTCATACTGTAAGCCTTCGCGAATATCGATGCCAGTAGGGCAGACCTGCACACATAAAGAGCAGTCAACACAGTCACCTGCCTGGTCGGCCATTTCCTTTCTTTTTTTACCCTTAACTCTTGGCTCGCCACGGTCATCGTCGTAGGAGACAATCAGAGTGTCCTTATCGAACATGGCGCTTTGGAAGCGTGCATAAGGGCACATATA
>NZ_LWGG01000249.1:0-983 GCF_001635365.1 Oleiphilus sp. HI0128
TTTGTTAGAATGCTTTCGTCCTTAACTAAGGACAAGCGTATCGGTAAGCGCGTCGTGCCAATCGTGCCGGATGAAGCGAGAACCTTTGGTATGGAGGGAATGTTTCGTCAACTTGGCATCTATACCTCTGAAGGTCAAAAATACGTGCCGAATGATAGTGATCAGGTGATGTACTATCGTGAAGATCAAGGTGGACAGATTCTGGAAGAGGGGATTAATGAAGCGGGTGCAATGGCTGCATGGATGGCCTGCGCAACCTCATATAGCACTCATGATTACCCGCTCATACCGTTCTATATTTACTACTCAATGTTTGGGTTTCAACGTGTTGGGGACTTCGCGTGGGCGGCGGGCGATATGCGTTCTCGCGGCTTTCTTGTTGGTGGAACTGCAGGTCGAACAACGCTCAACGGAGAAGGGCTGCAGCATCAAGATGGACATAGTCATATTATGGCAGGAACGATACCGAACTGTATCGCTTATGACCCCGCCTATGCCTGTGAATTAGCGGTGATTATTCAAGATGGTTTACGTCGTATGTATCAGGAGAATGAAGACGTTTATTACTATTTGAGTATTATGAATGAAAACTATAAACAGCCTGCTTTGGTCAAAGACTCCGAAGAGGGAATCCTGAGAGGGATGTACTTATTCGATACCCTTAAACCTAAGGGGCGAGGAAAGAAACTCAGCGTTCAGTTAATGGGTAGTGGTGCCATATTAAATGAAGTTAGAGTTGCTGCCGAAATCTTGCGTGATGAATATAACATCGCAAGTGATATTTGGAGTGTCACTAGTTTTAATGAATTGGCGCGAGATGGCATGAAGACCGTTCGTTGGAATATGTTGAACCCNGATAAAAAGAAAAAAGTAAGCTATGTCGAAACTTGCTTGGGTGAACGTGAAGGACCAGTGGTGGCATCGACTGACTATATCCGCCTTTATGGCGAGCAGATTCGAGCATACTTACCGAAGCGCTATAC
>NZ_LWGG01000250.1:0-1052 GCF_001635365.1 Oleiphilus sp. HI0128
TACCTTTACATAAAGCTTTTACGCAAATTCTTCGTGCAGCAGATGGTCCAAAAGTTGGCTTTTCTTTGCCTGTAAGGTCTTCAGGTATACAAGGTGGCGTGTTTAAGCAACTAGGTATGCTAAAGCAATTGAAGGCAGTTCAGATCGCTCTCGATGGACTTTTCGAAAAGCTAGGTATTCCTTCGTCAGTCTTTTCAGCACTAATGCCAGGCCTGAAATTTAGTGCAGATTCAACACAGAAACTTTTAGTTAAACAGGGCTTGCGAGCCCCAGCATTTGAAGATTATGTCGATCAGTTATGGGACTACTACAATCGCTATTTGGACCCTGCTAAGAACAGAGAGGGCTTGGCTGAACTCGCCCTTAATAATAAAACAGTTTTAATTACAGGCGGCTCAAGTGGAATTGGCTATGCGAGCGCCAAACGGGCTCTGAGTTATGGTGCTCGAGTTATTCTGGTTGCCCGGCATCAAGATAAACTAAATGAGTGTAAAGAGGCATTAATTGCCAGCGGTGTAGACCCAGAACGAATCGACATCTATACGTGTGATTTATCCCATTTTGATGAGTGTGACGCGCTTGTTACCTATATAGAGGATAAGTACGTTTCACTTGTTGTTTTGTCTAGTAATGCTGGACGCTCAATTCGTCGTTCTCTTTCTCGCTCTGAAGGGCGTTTCCATGATTTGGAGCGAACGATGCAGTTAAATTACTTTGGGGCTTCGCGCTTGATTTTGGGGCTTCTTCCTTCCATGGTCAAAAATGGTGGAGGGCATATTCTTCATTCTTCTTCAATGGGTACTATGGCTGTCACGCCACGTTTTGGGCCTTATATGGCAAGCAAATCTGCTATGGATGCGTTGTGTGACTCACTGGCTGCAGAGTTTGCTAACCGGGATATAAGTGTCACCTCGATAAAATTCCCCTTGGTTAAGACCGAAATGGTTGCGCCAACGAAAGAATATAAAAATGCCGACCTGGTAAGCGCCGAGGATGCGGCACAAATGTTTATTGATGCGGTGATAGATAAGCCCAGAAAGCAACTTACCGGA
>NZ_LWGG01000251.1:0-949 GCF_001635365.1 Oleiphilus sp. HI0128
TGTAAATCATTTTGGCTTAGATAGTGGCGACATAATCGCCTCGTGTGCGTCATGTACTAGTAATGCTGTTGTGCCAGTATTGAGTGCTATAGATGAACGCTTCGGTATTGTAGCTGGTTCGCTTACCACTATTCACTCCGCTATGAATGATCAGCCAACGATCGATGCCTATCATCATCAGGATCTTAGGCGTACTCGAAGCTCGATGAACAATGTGGTTCCCGTCGACACAGGTTTGGCGAAAGGTGTTGAGCGTATTTTGCCTGACTTGAAAGGTAAATTAACTGCGACTGCTATGCGAGTCCCTACGATTAATGTTTCAGCGATAGAGTTATCGTTGTATGTAGATATGGCCGTTAATACTAATGATGTGAACGCATTGTTAGCCGAAAAGGCTGGTGCCGATAAATTTGGTATTTTCCACTACACCGAAGAGCCGTTAGCGTCGAGTGATTTTGTTGGTGATACTCACTCAACAATTGTTGATGGTAGTCAGACAAGAGTGAGTGGCGGACGTTTGATCAAGGTTTTGACTTGGTTTGATAATGAATGGGCATACGCAAACCGTATGCTCGATGTTGCTAGATATTGGCTTGCAAAGTGACTTTTTGCAGGGCCGCAATGTTATATGGGAGATTATATGTCTGTTCTTAAAATGATGGATCTCGACCTTAAAGGAAAGAGGGTTTTGATTCGCGAAGATTTGAATGTTCCAGTTAAAGATGGAAAGGTAACGAGTGATGCACGTATTCGAGCGTCATTGCCTACAATCAAGCATGCTATGGAAGCCGGCGCTAAAGTAATGCTTATGTCTCATTTGGGTCGACCAACTGAGGGTGAGTATGATGAGGCTTTTTCACTGGCGCCCGTTGCTAGTCATATGTCCGATCTGCTCGGTAAAGATATTCCAGTACTAAAAGATTGGCAGGATACAGACGGTCTGAATGAC
>NZ_LWGG01000252.1:0-779 GCF_001635365.1 Oleiphilus sp. HI0128
TGAGCGGCACATCCTTAAAGCGATTCGCAGGAAATGCTCCGAGGCTGCGGTAATAGAATATGAACAATACACGATCTTCAATGAGTTAGAACTACCGTTTAAGGTCTCTCAGTTACCCCAAACATACTCACGCTTCAGGAAATCAATTGAAAATCAAGGTGTCCCTGACCCCCTTCCTGCCCCCAAATTCCTGCCAATCATGCCTAAGATAGATATGTTGGAAGCAGAGAAGATTCCTGATTGGCTTCCTGTGAATACGACTTCGCTCCGCTTTACCGGTGGTGAACGCGAAGCGTTTGGCCATCTGTTCGAGTATTTCTCCAGTGATGCGCCCCGTCGCTACAAGACAGTAAGGAATGAATTATCCGGCTGGACCAACAGCAGCAAAATATCACCCTGGTTAAGTAGCGGCTGTCTATCTCCACGCCAGGTCATCAAGAAATTGCTTGAATACGAACAGGAAAACGGGTCTAACGATTCATCTCGTTGGCTATATGTCGAGCTATTGTGGAGAGAATATTTCCAATGGTGGCACTTTCTAAAAGGAGACCAACTATTTAGTTTCCAAGGATCCAAAAAGTCACCCCCGCTTACTAGTTTCTACCCTGAACGCTTCAGTAAATGGTGTGAAGGCGAAACGCCTTTCAAGATTGTCAATGCCTGCATGAAGGAACTAAAAAACACGGGGTATCTATCAAACAGAGGCCGACAAATCGCAGCCAGTTGTTTGGTTAATGAATTGAGCGTGGACTGGCGCTATGGAGCAGCTTGGTTTGAGT
>NZ_LWGG01000253.1:0-707 GCF_001635365.1 Oleiphilus sp. HI0128
GACAGATCATACGAAATGGTGGCTCTCCCTTCTCCATCGTGCGTACTTGCACAGGTGAAGTGTGAGTTCTTAATAAGGTATTTGCATCAAAGTAAAAGGTGTCGTGCATAGCACGTGCCGGGTGATGCCCCGGGATATTCAAAGCTTCGAAGTTATGGTAATCATCTTCGATTTCCGGGCCTACTTCTACTGAGTAACCGGCTCTGGCAAAAAACTGCTCAATTCGGCGCATTGTTTTGGTTACCGGGTGCAAACCACCGGTATCGCTTGCGCGGCCTGGCAAGGTGACATCCACAGCTTCTGAACGGAGCTTGTTCTCAAGCTCAGCTGTTTCAAGGGACTCTTTCTTGGCTAACAGTTTTTCCAAGACACCTTCTTTGGCTTCGTTTATCTTTGCTCCGGCCGCTGGTCTTTCAGACGCATCTAACTTACCCAATGTTTTGAGTAGCTGGGTGATTTCACCCTTCTTGCCTAGGTAATCAACTCTGACCTGGTCCAATTCTTGAATTTTTTCCGCTGCATCTACAGCGCTAATGGCGCGTTGAACAAGTTGTTCAAGGTTTTCCATTACTGCTCTCCGAAAAAACAGTACTCAAAATAAAAATAGGGGGTGAGTTGTCTCGCCCCCTATCCAGCTATTACTTATGTTTCAACGAGTGTTGAACTAAGTCTTAGTTTGCTAGTGCAGCTTTAGCCTTTTCAACAAC
>NZ_LWGG01000254.1:0-1716 GCF_001635365.1 Oleiphilus sp. HI0128
GGTCTTGATAGCTTCAACACAACCGCCCATATCTAGAATCTTATTAATTTCTGCAAAGGCTTGCTCTTTTAGCTCAGCTACTTTTGATTCGATAACCTTAGAGCCTTCGAATAGGTCAGGGTACTCAAGCAAGTCAGTTTCATAAGCCATAACTTGCTGAAGACGCAGTGACCACTGCTGATCCCAAGGGCGCGGAAGGGATAGAGCTTCGTTCCAGGCAGGTAGCTGAAGTGCGCGACAACGTGCGTTACGGCTAAGTGTCACGCCTAATGTTTCGATCAGAATACGCCATGCATTGTTTTCTGGCTGTTCTTCAGTCAAACCCAAAGAGTTAACCTGAACACCGTAACGGAAGCGACGGTATTTAGGGTTCTTAACACCGTAACGTTCACTGGTGATCTCATCCCACATTTCGCCAAATGCGCGCATTTTGCAGGTCTCTTCTACAAAGCGCATACCAGCGTTTACAAAGTAAGAAATTCGGCCAACGCAACGCTCAAACTCTTCTTCATTGAAGCAGTCACGTTCTTTGATTGCATCCAGAATTGTAATTGCTGTTGTCAGAGCGAAAGCGAGTTCTTGAACAGGCGTCGCGCCGGCTTCTTGAAGGTGATATGAGCAAATGTTTGAAGCATTCCATGAAGGAATGTTGTGCAAGCAGTATTCATACATGTCGACGATAATGCGAATAGAATCTTCTGGTGGGAATATGTAGGTACCACGTGCCAGGTACTCTTTGATCAAGTCATTTTGAGTCGTGCCTTTAAGCTGGCTAATATCTATGCCACGCTCTTCAGCTAAAGCAACATACAAAGATAATAACCACATGGATGTACCATTGATGGTCATCGAGGTGTTCATTTCCTCTAAAGGAATGTTATCGAATAGTACTGCCATGTCATCGAGTGAATTGATCGGCACGCCGACCTTGCCAATCTCGGGTTTCGCAATATCATGATCGGAGCTGTAACCACATTGCGTGGGGAGATCCATTGCAATACTTAAACCCGTCTGGCCTTTTGCCAGGTTATTACGGTAAAGCTCATTGGAGGCCCAAACATTGGTGTGTCCGGCGTAGGTTCTGAAAATCCACGGACGGTCTTTGCTCGGCTTATCTTCTTTATCGTAGATCAGATGCGCTTTATTTTGCTCACTCATGTTACTTCATTCCGATGTGGGTCGATTCCGAGAGTACTTGAGGCTCTGTCCTCGACACTGCATGTCGCTAGTTCAATGTTTATTAGAGATCGGTCAAAGCGTCTTTCAATAGGAAAGTTTTTGAATGATCTCTTTTAGGGTTTGCTTAGCCAGCACAACAGCTTGGCTGGCTGAGAATCAAATCGCAATCTACGCTGCGTTCTCGATTAGGGTTCTGGCAATTACTTTCAGTGCAAGAGTCTCTTCAGCACCTTCAAAGATAGAGAGTACGCGGGCATCAATCCAGTAACGGCTCACTGCTGATTCTTCTGCATAGCCCATACCTCCGTGAATCTGCAATGCCTCACGTGTTAGCCACTCAGAAGACTTACAAGCAAATAGTTTCACTAGGCTGGCTTCCATCTGGCCTTTGCCTTCATCCATCAAACGGCCTACGGCGTAGGTAAACTGGCGCGAAGCGGTCATCAAGGTCGCCATGCGAGATAGTTTGCTTAGGGTAAGCTGGTATTCACCCACAGGCTGGCCAAATACTTTACGTTCTTGTGAGTAGCTGATCGC